>DAOQPR010000349.1:0-3455 GCA_035333265.1 Anaerolineales bacterium | reverse complement strand
TTTCTGGCAAAAGATGTACGAAGAAGTCAAAACCGAATTGAAAGAAATGGGTTTAAAGCTTTAATCACGCAGGGTAAGTCAGAGCGTATCTGCTCTGTAAAAAACAAATCTCAAGGAGAAAGACCCAATGACTCTTCCATTTATGATCGTGATCAACGTTTTGATCGTCGCCGTGCTTGGGCTGTTGGCAAAGTACGTGAAGGTTGGCGCAGCAGAAACAACTGCGGGCGGGTTTAATTTCAACTACACCACCTCCGACCTCATTATTCTGGCTGTGATCGGTGCCATCGCTGGCGTAGTAAACACCGGCATGGGCATTGTCTGGAATGCCGCCAACGCTGCGGGCGGTCCGCTGGCTGGCGCAGCTTTGCAAGGCGCTTTCATGTGGGCTTACCTACTGGCCTTCTTCCTTGTCCGCAAACCGGGCAGCATGTTGATCATTGGTATTATCGAATCCACCATTGAAGCCTTGCTCGGAAATCCCTCTGGCATTTCCACAATCGGCTGGGGCGTTACCCAGGGCCTTGGCGCAGAAGCGGTCATGGCATTCGTAGTCTACGGCAACTTTGGCTGGTGGGCGTTTGCGCTCGCAGGTGCAGCCGCATCACAATTCGGCACTGTATGGACCGCCTGGCTCTTTGGTTGGGACTCAACCCCTGAAATCGTCAGCGCGTATTGGACCGCCACCCCCATTAACCTGATCTCTGGCTTTGTGTTTTCCGGTCTGCTTGGCTGGTGGCTTGGCAAAACAATCGAAAAGACGGGTCTACTCCGTACAACTCGTAAAAAATAATCCGCATCGGTTCAATCCTATCAATGGAGTTGAAGCAAACACTTCAACTCCATTGGTTCACCCCAGTTCTTAAGTAAATCAAATTGTCAAACACACACCCCCAAGAAATTGCTGAAACTATCATTCATCTGGCTGGTGTAACCTATCACCACTACGGGAAAACTGTGCCCGCGTTGGCAGATATCAACATAGACGTAAAACGCGGTTCGTTCACCCTACTTGTTGGTCCATCCGGCTCGGGCAAATCCACCCTTTGCATGCTTCTCAATGGAATTATCCCGCAAATTCTGGGCGGGGAATTGCAGGGCAAGGTTATCGTAAATGGTCAGGATGTTGCAGAGGCCAAAGTACAAAATATGGCGTATTCAGTCGGGTTGCTCTTTCAAGACCCTGAGTGGATGTTCGCGACCCTGCAAGTGGAAGATGAAGTTGCCTTCGGGCCTGAAAACCTGCGGCAGAAACCTGAAGAAATCGCCCAACAGGTGACAAAGTCTCTTGAATATGTGGGCATGAACAACCTGAGAAAGAACTTGGTTTGGGCTCTTTCAGGCGGACAAATTCAAAAGCTGGGGCTGGCAACTGTCCTTGCGATGGCACCGGAAATCATCGTCTTGGATGAACCCACAGCCAACCTTGATCCTGCCACAACCCATTCGGTCCATGAACTCATCCTGCGCCTCCGTGATGAAGGCAAGACGGTGATTCTCGTCACCAAAGATCTCGATGAATTCATGGCACGCGCCGATGACATGATCCTGTTATCTGAAGGTCATATACTTGCGCAAGGCAGGCCACAGGATGTCATTTCGCAACACGGAAAAATTATGCTTGACCTCGGTGTCTGGCTGCCAGAACCCACCGAAGCAGGTTTGCGGTTGAAACAACAAGGCCTTTTGAAAAACAAGCCTGTGCCGATCACAGTTGCAGAAGCGGTGGATGCGTTCAAAGATATCCGCTTCAAGCAGATTCCTACTATCAGAAAAGAAAATCCCATCGGCGAAACACTCATCCATGCGGATAAGATCCAATTTGGATATACACGTAAAACAAAGACGTTGCGTGAAGTTTCGTTCGATATCAATCAGGGAGAAATCGTCGCCATTGTAGGTCAGAACGGCGCGGGCAAAAGCACCCTCAGCAAAATGTTGGTGGGACTGCTAAAACCCTCCGCCGGGGCCCTGACCATGTTTGGACGCAAAGCATCTCAATGGAACGTACAGGATCTGGCAAATGACGTAGCGCTTGTATTTCAAAACCCGGAACACCAGTTCCTCTGCGATACTGTTTACGAAGAACTTGCATACAGCCTGCTCGCCCAAGGGATTACAGACTCGAGTGAAGTTGAAAAGCGTGTCAACGCCATGCTGGAACGGCTGGATATTACAGATGCCGCGGAAACACATCCCTTCTCTTTAAGCGCCGGTTCCAAACGCCGCCTCGGCGTAGCCACCATGCTTGTTGGAGGACGCGCCAAGCTCCTGATTGTGGATGAACCGACATACGGACAGGATCGCCGCCTCACGGAGCGCCTGATGCAGTTAATTAATAACCTGCGCAGCGAAGGCATCACCGTCATTATGATCACCCACGATATGCGCCTTGTAGATGCCCATGTGGATCGCGCCATTGTGATGGCAAACGGTGAGAAGATTTTCGATGGCGCGCCCAGCAACCTGTTTCAATCTCCAGAAATTGTGGAACGCGCCTCCCTGCGCACCACCGCCCTGCGCCGTGTCGTGGATGGCCTTCGCGCCCAAGGCGTTCAGGTTCCAAACGGATTGAATACAGTCGACTCTTTTGTTTCGGCGGTTGAAAACGTATGAGTGAAAATACCCTGCAATACATTGACAACAACTCCATCTTCCACCGCGCCGATGCATTGAGCAAACTGGCATGGGTGTTGATTGTTGTTGTTTTTACCTTCCAATTTACAACAGCAGAGGCGCGCGGAATTATGCTGGGCGTCCTGCTCATTATCGCCATCTTTCTGGCACGCATCCCCATCTCGACAATTTTGCGGGCTTCCTTGTTGATATTTGGAGTCGCATCCCTGCTGGGGCTGTTCCATTTATTTGTAACCCCGGGGAGTCAAATTCTCTTTCGCTTCGGTCCGCTTGTCGCTACACAGGAAGGCTTAACCAAAGGGCTTGGCTTTTTCTTCCGCCTTTCGATCATGGTCACCGCCTCATTTATGTTGATATGGACGACTGATATTCGAGAACTCATGGTCGGACTCGTTTATCTCGGGATTCCCTATCGCTATGCATTCGCCATTTTCATGGCGCTGCGCTTCCTGCCGGTCGTCCAGCAAGAAGTGGACGCAGTCAAAGCCGCCCACGCCATTCGCGGACGCGCATCAAGCTCCCCCATTCAACACCGTATTCGTTTATGGCAGCGTTATTTATTCACCGTCATTGTCAACGGATTGCGAAAAGCGGAAAGCACCGCCCTCGCCATCGAATCGCGCGGCTTCGGCGCTTATCCTGATAGAACCTTCGTTAAGGAATTCCACTGGTCGAAAACGGGGATTGCCATTCTTGTCCTGTTCCTTGCATTCGCTATCTGGTTGATATTTTTTGAAAGAACAAACATCTCTTTTTGAAACCTCAATTCACACAAGCAAAAAGATGAGCCTGAGCGGCTCATCTTTTTACATCTCCCA
>DAOQPR010000348.1:0-3463 GCA_035333265.1 Anaerolineales bacterium | reverse complement strand
TACCGGCGCACCTTTCTTTTTGTTGCAGCCCTCTCTTGCAGACGTTTTGCACGATCTGCCGCGTACCACCCAGATCCTTTATCCAAAGGACATTGGATTCATTCTCGTTCAAATGGGAGTATCGGAGGGGCAAACGGTCATGGAAGCAGGAACAGGTTCCGGCTCGATGACGATCGCGATGGCTTCCGCTGTCGGCCCAACTGGCAGGGTCGTCTCTTATGAGCAAAAACAGGATACGCAAAACCTCGCTCGCAAAAATCTGGAACGACTGGGTCTCGCCTCACGCGTTGACTTGAAGCTGCGCGACATCCAAGAAGGCTTTGATGAAACTGATGCCGATGCCTTCTTCCTTGACGTGCAAAACCCTTTCGATTACATCGCCCAGGTACGGGCGACGCTTAAACCTGGCGGTTTCTTTGGCACACTTCTGCCCACATTCAACCAGGTTGAAAAAGTGCTATATGCATTAAAAAGTAACAATTTCGCCTTTGTAGAAGTCTGTGAACTGATGCTGAGATATTTCAAAACGAATCCAGCCCGCATTCGTCCAACCGATCGTATGGTGGCGCATACTGGCTTTTTGGTCTTTGCCAGAAAGATCGAGCCGAGCGACGATCCGCGCTTAGCAGAACTTTCAAAAGAAATTATCGGAATCGAAGAGGAACTCTAATATGTTTCGACGCGCCAGACGACTATTTCGGGGCGGCCCGCCCCCTGTGCCGCCTTTACTACGACAGGCGCATCGCATGATGGAGGCGGGGGATTTTAACAATGCGGCCATCGCATTCCATGACCTTGCAAAAAAAGCCGAGGACTTTGCCCCAGAACGTTCTCCTGCTCTATACGCAGAAGCAGGACGTGCATCCCTGTTGGGCGGTGACCCCAAAAAGGCTGTTGCTCACTTTCGGAGTGCATTGACCCTGTTGGGAAGTCAGCAACGATTTCACCGCATGGAAAGGTTGGGTCAGCGAATCATCCACGAACTGCGCGAGCATGGTCGAAACGCCGAAGCAGATGAGATTGCCCAGGTATTAAAAAATAATGTCCCGCAAACGAAAGACAACGAACCGACAGCCATCTCAACCCCCAAACCCATCCTGCCCACGCACTGTCCCTCTTGCGGCGCAGCAGTGAGACCCGACGAAGTTGATTGGCTGGATGAGATGACCGCTGAATGCGATTATTGCGGCAGCCCAGTCCGCGCTGAGTAAGCCAGTATGCCCCAACTTACCGAAGAATCCATCCGGCAAAAGCTATATGTTGCAGACCAAAACAACCATGACACCGATGGATATACCGAGATTGCCCTGGACCCAAACACCCACCTGAAATGCGCCGCAGTCCTTGTGCCGTTGATGCAAATTCAAAATGAATGGCACATCCTCTACACACGCCGCACAGACCGGGTCGAGTCGCACAAAGGGCAGGTCTCCTTCCCAGGCGGCGCCTGTGATGAAGGCGAAACCACCCCCGAACAAACTGCCCTGCGTGAAGCAGATGAAGAAATCGGCGTCAACCCTGCGGATGTCAAAGTACTAGGCCGGCTTAACCGCATGATTACCATAAGTAAATTCCGGGTAAGCCCAGTTGTGGGCGTCGTTCCATTTCCATATGCCTATAAAGTGGCAAGCGTCGAAGTCGCAAGAGTCTTCACCATTCCTCTGCTCTGGCTTGCCAACCAAAACAACTATTGGGAGTTCACCCTCCATGACCCAAGCCGCTCGGTTATTGCTTATCACCCGTACGACGGAGAGCTGCTCTGGGGTGCAACAGCACGAATGACTGTAAACTTCCTGAAAATATTGGAACTTGTCTAAGTAGTCGACCGAATAGTTTTTAGAAAATATTCCTGGCTCTGGCAGGGGCTAAGCCCCTGCCAGAGCCAGGAGTGCCCTCCTATTTTGGAGCTTTCGCAGGAGGTCTAATAAAAAATCCGCCATCTCGCGATGACGGATTTTTTGCTTCCAGCCAAATTACTTCTTGGCGTCTTCTTCCTTCTTGCCGCGCTCCACACTGAGTTCAGGAGCTGCAGCTTCAGCGCCTTCAGCGCCGGGCACTGCAGTGGTCTCTTCCTTGGTAAGGGTAACCACGGCAATGGTGTCATCCTCATCCGCCAAAATGCGGATCTTGTCAGAGATGGCCAGATCACGCACGCGAATGGAATCACCGATCTGAGCCAGCATGGCAATATCGACCGTGATGCGCTCCGGCAGGTCACCAGGGAAACATTCGATCTCCAAACGTTCCAGGTTCTGAACGAGCACGCCATTGTAATCCTTTACCGCAGGTGAAACACCAGCGAGAATAACACGCACGGGGGTACGGATCTTCTCATTCAAGTCAACTGCGAGGAAATCAACATGGGTCAGAATTCCCTTAATATAATCACGCTGGCGTTCACGCACAAGCGCAGGATACTCCTTCCCTTCCACATCAATGGTCACCAGGCTGGATGAGGTCAACTTACCCAGTGCAAGACCAGTCGAATGGGCATCCAGCGAAATTGCAATCGGCTCAAGGTGGCGGCCATAGATCACAGCGGGAAGTTTTCCCTCACGACGCATAGCTTTCACCTGCTTACCAACCACATCCCGCTTTTCGGCTTTTAATACAACTTTCTCCATCGTAACTCCTTAGGCGCCTCTCACCACTTTTCATAGTGATTACCTTCGCCCTAAAAATGAATTTCTGCAAAGCGGACTCATATCCGCTGAACATTCTATCGTCTGCTAAACAAGGCCCGCCCCAGGAGAAGCATCAGCCCGGCAAACAAACCACCAACCAACCCGGCGATCAGAGCCGTGCGGGTGTCCATCACCGTGGTGACATTCCCTTCCACCTTGGGCGAAAGCAGAATGACCGACTCGATCCGTTCCCCGCGAATTTCACGCCCAGCCACAAGGCCTGCATAAGCGGAGCCAAACTCAACGCCTCCCGCCAACACGACACCTGCCACACCATTCAGAGACATTTCCTCCGCCTGGGCAGCAACAATCAGCGAGTCTCGCGCAGTCAGCTCATTGGTTTGAACATAGGCGACAATTGAATCCTTTGCCTCAGTGTGCCTGGCATGAATTTCTGCTGCCATGCTGATAGACAAGTCTGCATCTTCTGAAATCACAGCCTCAGCGGAACTCTGGTGCATACGCACCATTTCAGCCTTTACATTCTCAACATCCACTTGAGAGAGGTTGACAACTTGTGTGTGGGATTCCTGAATTTCGTTATTTTCGCTCATGTTGTCCTGACGCATAAAACGCGCCTCCTCACGGAGGCGCACAATGGGAACGGCTTGGATTTTATTCGCTCAGTAGGGTTTCGTCAAGGAAATTAGCCATTTTTTGCATCAATTGGCTTTATTATCGGTTTTGCAGTCAACCAAGCCATCTTGAAACTCTCTTTCTTTGCTTTGCATAGGTCGAAAAGAGATGCACCCACCATGGGGATAATCTCGTCTTAAACT
>DAOQPR010000347.1:0-3469 GCA_035333265.1 Anaerolineales bacterium | reverse complement strand
TCCAGGAGGGCTTTGATGGCTTTTTCGTAATAGTTCAGGCGGGCGGGGTGGATCCGTGAATCCACGCCGCTGGTTTCGGAGGCGAGTTTGAAAGCTTGTTTCCAATCGGAGAGCCAGCTTTTGATCTTATTCGCATCCACTTGACTTGCGCCAAGCAAGTTATAGACCACGGCAACCATATTGGTCTTGTTGGCGGCTGCGGCACGAGCGGGGAAATCGAGCAACAGGCGGCGCTCCCAAATGGGCGGACCGGTCATTTCGGCAATGGCATTGGCTGCATGAAAGATCGACTTCATGTATTTGCGAATTTCATGCGGACCTGCTTCACCATCGAACTCGGATAAGTCCATCCAATTGCCGCGGCCATGGGTGAGTAATGTGCGGCAGCGTTGTAAGGTCAGCGGCGGCTGTTCGAACTCGAAACCCGCCCGCAGACTGGCTTGTACGAAATCAAAGAATTTTTCGCGTTCATATAAAAGCACAGGGTCATACATTTCAAAACCGAGCCAGGGATCGCCGCGCAGTTCACGCGGTGACTTAAATTCATCCTTTGCGCGGCGACTGATGTCAATGTGAAAATCGGGGGTGAGTTTGACGAATTCGCGCTGGTTTGCCGGGGTGGTCTTGTGTACGAAGACGATGTCGATATCGGCGGTACCGCCGAGCATGGGGTCGGGGCCGCGCAGGGAGCCAGTCAAATAGGCGGCGATGATATCAGGGTCGTTGTATGCTCGTTCCTGTACGGTTTCTTTGGCAATTCGTAAAAGGGAATCTCGTGTGACGCGCATGGAAACCTGCCTATTTCAACAACGCGGGTTGATAAGGCGACAACCCCAGCGTTTCGCGGATGCGGTTTTCGATATACTTTACATGTTCCGCATTTTGGATGATGTTCAATTCATTACTGTTGATCTTCAAAATGGGTGTGTGGTCGAAGGGGTTTGCAAAGAATTCATCGTAAGCCATATTCAATTCGTCGATATAGCTGCGTTCCATCTTGCGTTCATAGGGTCTGTCGCGGAAGGCGATACGGCTCATGAGAGTATCGGTGCTGGCTTGCAGGTAGACCAGCAGATCGGGCTTCGGAATTTTCTCGCCCAGGGCTTCATGAACCTTGTGATACATGTTAAGTTCGTCGCCTTTCAGGTTAATCCCGGCAAACAATGCGTCCTTTGCAAAGGTGTAATCGGCGATGAGGTTTTTTTCGGCATTGAGAATATTGGGCACATTGTTGTTCTGCTGATGGTAGCGGCTCAACAGAAAAAAGATCTGGGTCTGGAAGGCATACCGCGCGCGGTCTGCATAAAAATCAGAGAGAAAGGGATTCTCCTCAAAGACTTCCAACAACACATCCGCATCAAAGATCGGTTGTAACAGGCGGGCCAGCGTGGTCTTGCCCACACCAATGACGCCCTCGATGGCAATATACATGAACGATGGCTCCCGAAAAAGATGAAACAAGGATACCATAATTTACAGGGGACAGTCACTTTCAAAGTGACTATCCTCTGTTGGACGTTATAATTTCCTTCATGACCCGCATTTGCATTACGCCATTCGTTCAGGGCACCGGCGGTATGGCCTCCTTTCGTTTGAAATTCGAGCAGGGATTGAAAGCCCGCAATATTGACGTGACCCATGACCTGAACGACAACGCTGACGCAGTTCTCGTCATTGCAGGCACCCGCTTCCTACTTGACCTGAACCGGGCCCGCCGACGGGGCATTCGCGTCGTCCAAAGATTGGACGGCATCAACTGGGTGCAGCGCGTGAAATGGTCGGGGATCAAATACAGCGTCCGCGCCGAATATGGGAACATAATGCTGGCGGCCATCCGCAATCTCTTTGCAGACCGGGTTATCTACCAGAGTCAGTTCATCCGCAGGTGGTGGGAGGATTGGTACGGCATTGCCAAAGTGCCTGCCAGCGTCATCATCAACGGGGTGGACCTGGGCACATACACACCCGAAGGCGAGAACGAACGCCCAACAGACAAATATCGAATGCTTTTACTCGAAGGCAGCCTTGCGCGCGGGTTGAACTCCGGCCTGTTCCATGCCGTGAGCGTGGCCGAGAAAATGTCTGCCAAGTATCCAATGGAAGTTCTAGTGGCTGGCACGGTGGATGAAGCGACTCAGAAGAAATTCGCTCAAGGCAAGAACGGCCTGTCTGTAAATTTTCTTGGAACTGTTCCACGAGCAGAGATTCCCAAACTGGCGCGTTCTTCTCACATGATGTACTGCGCCGAGGTCAACCCGCCCTGCCCAAACTCGGTTATCGAGGCGTTGGCTTGCGGACTCCCAGTCATTGGTTTTGATAGCGGCTCGCTCAAAGAGTTGGTGACTGATACTGCGGGCGTCATCGTCCCTTATGGCGCTAACCCGTGGAAGTTGGAAACACCGGATACCGCAGCGCTGGCATCGTCGGCGGGGGATGTGTTGGAGAAACAGGATCAATTTCGGGCGGCGGCGCGGAGGCGGGCTGAATCTGATTTGGGGTTGGATGGAATGGTCGAGTCGTATCTCAAGGTTTTGTTGGAGGATTAGTCATGGATCAGGAAATCTACGATTTTTTATTGAAGCACTTGCAAGGCATTATGACGAATGATATTGCTTCATATCATGAAACCACGGCGGAAGATTTGACGCTGTACGAATGGTGGGTCACGCCGCACCGCTTGGATGGACTGCCTTTCCATGAATTCATGATGAACTCGAATGCAGAGCGTGGCGCGGTCTTTGGCGCGCAAGAGACCGGCAAGACACGTTTTGACTTATCAAACCTATTGATTCAACGGTATGGTGATACGGCCATTGCTAGTTATACATTGTTGATCAGCACCGCGTTGGGGACGGGTGTGCAGGTGGCGGCGCACAATGAAAGCCGGGTGATGGTGAAGCTGAATGAAAATTGGAAAGTGGTACACGTCCATAAATCACCGGCTTATTCCGCGCCGCATGTGGGGTAGCGGATTGTGGAACCGGATAAGCGGATGAAACGGATATTTTTCAAGCGTGAGGTGAAATGAAGTTCGAAGGCAAACTGGGGTTGCAGCAACGCGTCTTGCCGAGTTATCGCGTGCCATTCTTTGACTTGCTGGCAGGTCATTGCGAAGGTGACATGAGTCTTTTTGCGGGGCAGGCTCGGCGCGAAGAAATGATTGCGAGTGGTACAACCAGGATTGCCAGGCATGTTGCGGCGGATAATTTGCATTTGCTCAGCGGCCCGCTTTATTTTTGCTATCAGAAAAATTTCATCCGCTGGCTCGAAGAGTGGAATCCCGACGCGCTCATCATGGAAGCCAATCCGCGTTATCTCGCCTCTCCCTCCGCCGTGAGTTGGATGCACAAACGCGGACGACGAGTCTTAGGCTGGGGCTTGGGCGCTCCCAAACAAAGCGGACTCTGGAAACGCTTCATCCATCAATTCGACGGGATGATCGCCTACAGTCAACGCGGCGCGGAGGAGT
>DAOQPR010000346.1:0-3475 GCA_035333265.1 Anaerolineales bacterium | reverse complement strand
ACATGCTCGTAATCCTTCAATAATTCCTGCACCAGACTCACGGCCCGGTTGGTGTAATGTCAAACCGCACAGTAGACGATCTCGATCTTCAACATGGAGTCTCCATAACGACCCGCCTATCCTTCCACTGTCTGCAACTTTTCCCGTAAATGGGCATCCAATGGATGATCGGGGTGAAAATATGTTAGAAAATTATAACATGCCGTTTTTTCAGGCTTGCCTAGCCTTGGTAACAAGGCTATAATGCCGCAGTCGTATTCAAGGAAAGCAGCAAGGAGAGTTTGATATGCCCGTTTATACCTATCGTTGTGATAATTGCGGAATCCAATTTGAGAAGCAGCAATCGTTCAGCGATGACCCATTAAAGACCTGCCCGGAATGCCGCAAGAAGGCGTTGAAGAAGGTCATCACCCCCACCAAGGTCATTTTCAAGGGATCGGGGTTTTATGCCACCGACCACAAGTCACCTTCGGGAGATTCGTCCGCTTCGAAGAAGAGCACCACCACGGAAAGTACATCCTCAACTTCTTCTGGCAGCGGCGAGTAGTTTTTTTTCAATCGCGTCAACAGGTCATGAGACCTGACAGGTTTTTGGAACCTGTCAGGTCTCATTTTTATTTAAATTCATACAGGCGCATCTTGCCGCGCTGAGCGATAAAACGCAGACCGTAGGCATCCAAATCCACTTCGTCGTTGTAGATGGGCGGGAAGATGTCACCGCGGTAGATGCTGTTCTGCGAAAGGACGAGGAACCGCACGCCCAGTTCCTGGCAGGCTTGTGAAAACGACTCCCACGAGTCATTTGGGATGGCGGGGAATTCATCGGCGTAGCCCCAGACCCAGCCCGCCGACCAGTTCCCGATCTGGCGGGAGCGGTAGGGCATGCTGTTCGGCGTATAGAAGTCATAGCGGTCGGCGAAAATTTGAGTGGGAGAGGTCAGGCCGTTATCGAGCAAGGTCTGTTCGATGACGGAAAGCGTCTTGTGTTCGGCCACCGCAGCGCGGATCAACCCGACATCGTAGGCAACCCAAGCGGAGAAGGTTTGAAAACCGATGGTAATGAAAAGGATCGAGACCGCCCACCCAGCCCAGCGAATGGATGGGAAGCGCGTTTGGGCCACATCGCTCAACACAGCCAACAGGACAGCCAAAGAAGGCAGATACACCGCCATCATAATCACGGGTGAACGCGCGCTGTCGCTGAAGGAGATGGGGATGGCATACAGCACGATGAAGATGACCGAGAACAGGGAAAAACGGGCGAAGCGTCCTTTGGGAGAAAGGAGAAACGCCAGCGCCGCCGCCCAGGCATGTGAAACGAAATAAAGGAAAAATGGAAGGAATAAATTGAATGCGTCTTTGGGGCTGGCCAGGACGGTTTGAATGAATGAGAAGTTCTCGATCTCAGCCTGCGTGGGCGGATAGGTCCAATCGACACCGTTGAAGAATTTATATAAGTTGAATGCCTGTCCGGTTTCCAGCGGACCGTGGCCGGAGAGGAGGTTGACGATCACCTGCATCCCTGCAATGAGGGCGAGCGAGCCAAGCAACCACAGGCGCGGGCGGAACGGACGGATGCCTGTGAGGAGAAAATATCCGATCAGGATGGCGAGGATGGATACTGCGGCGTGTGTGCGCCAGAGAAAGGAAAGGCCAAGGGAGATGCCGATGAGGATGAGACGAGAATCGCAAACTGAAGTTTGCGGTACTGAATCGAACCAATCTCTGCATAATAGAAAAAGGGCGAAGGCGGTGAAGGCCGCCGCGCCGATATCGGGACTAAGGGTGTTGGCATTTTGAAAGACGAACGGTTCGGCAAGGATGGCGAAGAATGCCAGCGCAATGGCGGGAAAGGTTCGGGTGTGGAGAATCAGCGTCGAGACAGAGGCAACTAACAGTCCGGTGAGAAGCGCGTTGAGAAGGTAGGACAGCGAAAGCACATAGGTGAACGGCATCTGCCCGATCAGGAAGGCATATCCAAAGGGATAGAATCCGTTATAAAGCGACTCGGGCTGGGAGAGAGTCATGTGCCGCCCATAGTAGAGAATATTCCAGTAATCGTTGCTGAGCGCATGGAATTGCGTAATGCGCCCCAGGGCAAAGGTCAACCCGAAGCCAAGCGCAAAGAAGCAAAGAAAATAAGTGGAATACTCGCCGAGGATCTTTTTCATCAAGCAGGTTTAAGGGGGGCGTTTCTGCGGCTCATCCAAACCAGGACGACGATCAGCGGAATAAAGGCAATCGCCGCGCTGACGTACGCCATCATGTTGTAACCAAGCGAGGTAAAGATAAAGCCGCTTTCCAAACTTCCAACGGCAGAGGCAAGCCCCACCAGCAGGTCGTTGAAGCCCTGTGTGCGTGCGCGCTCAGCCGGGGAGAGTTGATCGGCCAGCAGGGTTGAGCCGCCCACGAAACAGAAATTCCAGCCCAGCCCCAATAAGAACAGCGCAACGCCCAGGGGCAATACATCGGGCGAGATGGTTGCGGCAATACACGCCACCGCCAGTGTAAATGCGCCGATGAGAATGACCACGCCGCGCCCCCAGCGGTCGGCCAGGCGGCCAGAGATGATCGAAAAGGCATACATGCCAAAGGTATGCGAGGCGATCACCGCTGAAATGTCGCTCAGCTCATGGTTGTGTCCGCGCATGTGCAGCGAGGTGATGACCATGACCAGCACCATCACCATTTGCCCAAGCACCATGCTGACGAGAGCCACCAACGCCGCGGGCTGACGGAAGATCTCGAACACGCCTCGCACGTGTTTATGCTTGATCGTTGTTTCAGGGAACTGTTCCGCCACCTGTTTCCCGATCTCACGCGGATCGGGCCGCAGCCCCAAATAGACGACCAGCGCCCCAAACGCAAATAAGATCGCCGCCACGAGATAAGCCCCTGCCAGTTCATCGACGCCCCACGAGTGGACGAGTGACCCCGCCGGGCCGGCCACGAACGGCCCAATGACCGAGCCGACCGTGCCACCGATGACGACGTTGGAGATGGCGCGCCCGCGATGCTCGGGCCGGTTGACCTCTGCCGCCGCAAAGCGACCAAGCTGCACTGCCGAGTTGGCAACGCCCATCAGCACCATGCCGCCCAAAAACAGCGCAAAGGAGTGAATGGCGATGGCATAAAAGGTCAGGCTTGAACCGATGATGCCGATGCTCAAGCCTGTGGTTAATCCCTTGCGCCTGCCGATGGCATCGTAGATGTAGCCCCACATAAACGCGGAGAACGCGCCCGCCAGCAGATACACCGCCGTGGGCACGCCCGCCCAACTGGAGTTGTGGCTGAGTTCCTTGCCTACAATGGAGTTAAGCGTGGCGGCGGCGATAAAACCCGCCGAAGCCAGCGATTGCTGGGCAAAGAGGACGGCGGTAATTTTTTGGGCAATGGTTTCAAGGTCGGGGAGGGAGTTGTTCATGGGGGGGAAGTATAACAAAAGGTGGAAAGTGGGGAGTGGAAAGTGAGCGGT
>DAOQPR010000345.1:0-3492 GCA_035333265.1 Anaerolineales bacterium | reverse complement strand
CAAATCTGAAGCCTCTGACTCGCGGTTCGCAATGGCGATGTACAAAGTACTCCTGAAATGCCAATTCACCCGCATCTGTATCAACCATCGTCCTTACCGCAGAATCGGACATGGGAAGGACAACAGGTTTTATTCCCCATGCCTTACAAAACTCCTGTGTGATTTGTGTCAACGATTTCCCTTCATTAAGTCGTCGGGTACGCTCAAGATGGGTTGCAATGTCCTGGTCGCCGAGGCGGAACCATGCAGGCCCGCCCAGTTTTTCAATATTGGCAATGGTATTCCATGTTTCATCAACACGCCCCCAACCAGTTTCTGGGTTGGCAAGCCCGGCTAGCGTGTAGCAAACGGTATCAAGATCTGGGCAGACATATAACCCCAGGTGTTCGAAATCATCGCCAGTATTGACGATCACGGTCAAGTCTTCAGGCGGCAGGATTTGGGCGAGGCCTTGTGCGAGTTTCGCACCGCCCACACCTCCAGCAAGTGCAGCGATTTTCATATGAATATCGAAATGTCCTCTATGTTCTTTCTCTCACGGAGGGCCGGAATTTCCACCGGGTATCCCAATAGAAACATTGCTTGCGGCTCCCATGCTTTTGAAAGAGCCAATGCTTTTTGAACAGTTTCCTGTGCAAACATGGGACTGCACACCCATACCCCGCCCAACCCTTCTGCATGAGCAGCAAGCAATAGCTGCATTCCAGCATTCGAAGCTGATTGAGCCGCGATCATATATTCTGCCTTGTTGCGGCGTCTGTCTGGGTAGGTATCCATTTCGCTCATTTCAAGGCAAAGGAGAATGACGACCGGCGCGCCTGTGATGCGCTCACGTGAGCGAGCGACTCGTTTTTCGATCTCTTCCCTGGAGAAATTATCTTTTTCAAGGTCTTTTTGAAATTCCCTTGACATGGCCTCTGAGAGATGTTCTTTCGTCGTTGATTTGGTTAAAACAACAAAACGCCAGGGCTGGCGGTTATGGGCCGATGGGGCAAAGGTGGCCGTGTGAAGAATATTCCTTATGCTGGAATCAGGCACAGGGTCCGGCCGGAAGCGGCGAATTGAGCGTCTGGTCCGCAAAAAGGTGTGCAGGTCAATGTTCGTCAAAGTGGGTGGGCTGAATCTTGAAGATGATCCGCTTTTGCCCTTCGCGATATGTCCAGGGCTTATTATCGTAGCGCCTTGAAAGCATGTCGATGTGTTCGTCTGCGCCTTCGCGGGTGTAAGAGATTACCCTGCCTTGTATCCCCAGGTATCGGTAGGGGTCATTTGGATCTTGGATGACCATGGCAACATCAGGCTGCGATTTCATATTTCTGTCTTTTAGCCTTCCTTCGTTGGTATTGATCAGGATGTAGTCGCCTTCCGTGTCGAACCATACGGGTGTTACCTGTGGAATGCCTTTGGCGTTTACGGTAGCCAGGAAGAGAAAGGATTTTTTCTCCGGTTTGAGCAGGTCGAGAAATTTTTCAGGAAAGGGCATGATGTCTCCGGTGAATGTGATGCAGGCAGTTTATATCAAGCCCATATAAGATTCGCGTTAGTTTTGTCTTACGTTTCACCGACTCTTTGTTACCGTTTTTTTGTATCGCACTCGGTTGAGACTTGTGCGTTTTTAACGGAACATATCCATTTCTTTTGGCCGGATCAATTCCTTGAGTGAGCCTTCACCCAGGGGATATGGATATCCGCGCACGAGGACAGCGGGAGTCCCCTCAGCAGCCTGACCCATAACCAGCGATGCAGCGGCAGCGAGTTCATCGGCCACGGCGACGATGGTGGCTTTGAGAGTGTAGCCAAAAAGATCCTTCCAGCCGCGTTCATCGATCAGGGAAGGCAGGCCGCTCACACCGATGCAAATACCTACCGTTCCATGCCGCCACGCGCGCCCATGTGAGTCAATGATCATTACACCGATGGTTTTGCCGGTGATCTGTTTGATCTCTTCACGCAATTTTGCGGCAGAGGCATCGGGGTCTTCCGGCAGGAGCAGAACATATTCTTCGTTCGTATCTCCTTCGCCCATTACATTGGAGTGGTCGATCCCGGCATTTGCGCAGACAAAACCCAATTTGTGTTCAACAACGATCACGCCTTTACGAACCCGCAGAACTTCGTTACTTTCCTGCAGAATAAGTTCCAGCAATCTTGCATCTTTATCGACCTGCGGGGCAAGCTCAATGGCATGTGCTGATGGTGTGACTGTGGCGAGATTCACCATTCGCCCTTCAGCCTTGCTGACTATCTTTTGTGCCAGAACAAGAATGTCATTGTCTTGCAACTCAAGGGAAGCCGCTTTTATGGAATTAAGAAGAATATCCGCCAGGTGGTCGCCCCGGCGGATGAGTGGGATATTGGGAAGTGAGGTAAGAGAGAGAGCCATGTTGCAACATGCAAATTATGCATGACGAATCATTATGAAATTCCTGTGATCTTTATCCCGGCGTGGGTGGAACCATATTTTTTGTTGATGCCGATCAACACACTGGTAAGCCCTTCCACAACAACCGAGTTTTCAATGGGACCGGCATCCCATCCACGCAAGCCAGCCGCTTCAACAAGCTGGATCACGTTCGCACGGGCATCCTTGCTCGTGCCTGTTACAAGCACATCACACTCCACACCTTCATTACCGAGCAGGTGTTCATGTGAAATATTTTGGAAAGCTGCACAGACCTCCACCCCATCACCAACGATCTGTTTTGCTTCCTGGGCTGCCGACCCGGCGGCAGGCATTTGCACCGTGGCAACTTTAGGTGGAACCAATGGAACGGTTACATCTACAAGAACTTTGCCTTGTAACTCATTTTTCACTGATTCAAGCGTGTCACGATGTGCGGCATAGGGAACCGTCAACACGACAATATTCGCCTCCTTCGCCGCCTGGAGGTTGCTCAACCCTTTGACAAAGATTCCATCCCCGAGCATTTCACTGATTTCTTTGGCTGCATCGGCGGCTTTTTCCTCTGAACGCGAGCCAATAACGACGTGGTAGCCTGCCCGCGCCCAGCGATAAGCAAGACCTTTGCCTTCCTTGCCTGTGCCTCCCAATACTGCGATGGATAACAAAAGATGATCTTCTTTCATGGATACTCCACTGAATTAAAGTCGATGAGCGCACGTTTTAGAAGGACGCAATTCTCATCCGTAGGTTTTATATAAGCCTGACAAGATACGCCTTAAGATACCTTGGCAACTTCTTCTTCGTACTTGCTCCAAATGCGCGGAGCGATCTCTCTTGCGCGTGCGGTAATTTCTGCCTCATCCAGGGTGAGCAATTCACGATCCTTCATCAGGAATTTCCCGGCTACCATGGTGCTGGTTACCATGCTTTGCTGAAAACCAAAGATGATATGCCAGGGCAGGTTCCCATCTGTTAGTGGGGTGAAGGGATGATAATCCACGAAGATCAAATCGGCGGCGGCTCCGGGGACAAGTTGACCAAGTTGTGCTTTTGGAAAGAAGGATTGAGCAAGTGCAGTATTGTTGTAG
>DAOQPR010000344.1:0-3496 GCA_035333265.1 Anaerolineales bacterium | reverse complement strand
CAAGCATGGGGAGATCGGTTTTATTTCCAGTATTTCCAATTGCAGTAGCAAGATTGCGCAAATATCCGCGTCGTTTGGCGCGTTGAATGGGGGAATGTTTGAAGCGTTGATTAAACTCCGGGGATTTCAGAAGCAGGTCCGAGGTCCGAATGGGAAGCGGAATGGTCGGTGCGAGGGCGGGGTCGGCCTGGAGTGAGAATCGATTCCACGGGCAGACCTGCTGACAGATGTCGCATCCAAAGACCCAGCTTCCGATTGATTCACGCAGGTCTTCGGGAATCTCGCCTTTGTTTTCGATGGTGAGGTAGGAAATGCAGCGGCGCGAGTCGAGGGTGCGGTTTGGCAGGATGCACTGCGTGGGGCATGCGTCGAGGCAGCGCGTGCAGGTGCCGCAGTGGTCGCTGGGAAATGGCTGGTCGTATTCGAGTTCGATGCCGAGCAGAATTTCTGCCAGCAAAAACGTGGAACCGGCTTTCGGGTGGATGAGCATGGAGTTTTTGCCGATCCAGCCCAACCCGGCCCTCTGTGCCAATTCGCGCTCGAGGATGGGGCCGGTGTCGGTGTAATAGCGATTGGGGACGGGATGCCCGACCTGTTCTTCGATGAATTCGACGATGGTTTTTAAACGCGGCGGGATGATTTCATGATAATCATCCCCCAACGCATACCCCGCGATCTTAAATTCTGCCTTCTGCCCTCCACCTTCCGCATTTGGGCTGTACGGCATTGCTAATACAAGAATGGATTTGCCTTCGGGGAGAATCTGTCTGAGGTCAGCACGCCGCAACCGGCTTCGTTCCGAGGCGAGGTAGTCCATCCCGGCGTGATGGTCCGCATCCAGCCATGCTTCGAAAATGTCGAAGTGCGCAGGTGCGTCAAAAGAAGTCACGCCAGCCAGGATGAATCCCAGCTGGCGTGATTTGTTTTTTATTGCTTGGGTGAATTCCTGTTTATTGAACAACGATCTTCACGATCAGGATGAAATCTTTCTGGCCGAAGGGAATGCCCTTGGCGTTGACCATTTGCCAGTAGCCGGTGTATTCGCCGGGGGTGGTGGGAGCCTTGAACTGCACAGAGACATCCACTTCCTGCCCGGGGGCGACCAGACCTGCAAGAGGAACGGGCTGTCCGTTCATTCGTTCATTGGGCGGGGAGCTGTAGGAGAAGATGGCTTTGTAGTTCGTGTCCCAGGTACAGATACCTGTATTTTTGATCTTCCAGGTTTTGACGAATTCCTGCCCGGGTGTCATCGGTGTGCCATCGGGGATGGTGACATCGAGGGTGGCAAGTTCAAAGGAATAATCATCGCATAATGCGCCGGGTGTTCCCTGGGCAATTTGGGTTAAGTCCGTGGCCAGGGCAATTGTGGGTGTTTCGGTGGGCGGCGGGGCAATGGTCGCTGTTTCGGTGGGAAGCGGCTGTGATGTGGGGGTAAACGCTGCTGCGGTGAGTGTCAGTTCGGCCACTACAGTCTCGGCTGCCGAGGTGCGAATCACGTTTACGTCCGGAGTGGGTTCTACCGGAGTGGCGGGCGCGCAGGCAACGACGAGCAGGATGATCGTCAGTGCAACGAAAGACAATTTGATTTTCAAGGTGAACCTCCTTCTCGTTATTTGACGGTGATCCAGACGTATACCAACGGGCCGAAGTAATTGCCTGCATCATCTTTGAGCTTCCAATAGGCTTTGTAATCACCAGGTGTGGTAGGGGCCTTTAGCTTGACGACAAAAGTCTGCCCGTAGCCTTTGGGAGTATATTCCTCTGGATGGTTCTTCTTGAGTACGATGTCATACCCGACCAATTCAGGAGTACCAAGCGCATAATCCTGAAGGTAGTCAAACACATACCCTTCATCCCAGGTACATTCGCCAATATTGTTGATCGTCCAGCTTTTTGTAAATTCCTTTCCGCGCTCGATCACGGCACCATCATTGGGCTTGCTTTCTCCAGCATATTGGCCGTCATTACAGCCGTTCAAGGTGGTGACCGTGTTGATAACGCCCACAGTGGGGGTGAGCAACAATTGCGGTGTCAGACCGGGCTGTTGAGTGTTGAAGCCAAAAGGAGTGTTTGTTACCCCAAGGGCGGACGTTGCAATAGCACCCACGGTGGGCAAAGGAGGCAGTGTGCTGGTGGGAGCCAACGTATTGGTTGGGATGGGAGTAGGCGGAATAGCCGCAGCGGTTTGGGTTTGTTGGGCGGCAACCTGGGTAAGGACAAGGTTGAAAGCCTCCGTCTGGATGGCGGCAACATCCTGGGTTGGGGGAGGCGTTGCGCCAATGTTACAGGAACTCAGGAGTATGGCTGCCAAAGTCAACCCTGCCAGCCGGATGGACGTGCGAAAATTCATGTGGAACCTCCAGTAATCGTTAACTTTATTATAACGCACCCGGCAGTTCGTCTGATAAGTCACAAATGAGGAGATGGGCCTGATATATATATGTCTGTTGTCGCAAATTGCGCAAACTCCCAAAATTTGACCGCCAACGGCAGGCCTCGGTCAGTGGCCTGCCGTCACTTGTGGAAGAGACATGTGAAAAGATTGACTTCACAGCATCTTCTTGAAATTTATGGGGTCGGCGTACTCGTGGGAGTCTCGGTAAATGTGGGAGTTGCCGTTGCCGTGCTGGTAAACGTGGGTGTGGGCGTCAATGTGAATGTGGATGTAAATGTAGATTGCGGGGTAAAAGTAAAAGTAGGCGCAATCCCCTGCCTCACAATGTGCGGATTAAGCCAGATGGCAAGATCCTGACTATTGCCGCCATTGGCACTGACCGTAAGAATGAACTTGAGGGTTCGCCCGGTCAACGCACTCAGATCAAGATCGACCGGAAAATACTTTCCTTCGTACGTCTCGGCCCAACTGGCAAAGGTCTTTACTTCGCCATTATCCTTATAATCCAGACGGAAGACCACATTACACTTCGTCGCGCCATATTGGCAGTTGATAATGGTGCGGAAACGATCCCCCGCGGCTACGGTCAAGGCTGGGAACTGTCCGCTAATGAGGCCGTTATTTTTATCCTGCGGCACCATCAACAGGCCGGGTTCATCCTCGGTTAAACCGTTCTCCATTTTGGGCGCATTCAGGCGAATAATGTACCCAGCTCCATCACCATCATCTCCGGGGCATGGCAGGTCATTATTGGCATTTGACCAGTTTGCCTTGCAATACTCATCTGCAAAATTATAGGCCACGAACGAAGGCCCGGTCACGCGAATATCCACCCAAAAGGCAACATTGGCTTGATCGCCGATCCCAAATAATTGTCCAGATGCATTGCGCAGCATCCAATAGCCGCGATAGCTTCCCTCCGCGCTGGGCGAAGTGAATGTGACAGGAATCTCTATATATTGACCCGGGCTGACCGAGCCAGGCATCGCCACAGAGGCAGGCCCGCTCATACCGTTACCGCTGTTGAAGACAACGGCATAGGAGGTTGTCCACGTGCAGGTTCCCACATTTCGAATACGCCAGATTTTGACGAAGGTGGTA
>DAOQPR010000343.1:0-3498 GCA_035333265.1 Anaerolineales bacterium | reverse complement strand
GGTTGATTTTTAATTCCATACTTTCTTTTCGTCGGTCTGGCATCAAGAACAGAAGGAAGCCCAATACACGCAACCCGGCACTCACCCACAATGCCCCACCCAGGCCAATGGAGTCCGCGAGCCAGGTACCGATCGTCGGCGCAATGATGGCAGAAAAATATTGCAACGACTGGGAGAACGAGACAAAGGTCGCACTATACTCAGCCGGGACGGTCTTCATCAGCTCATCGAAAAAGACCAGGTCCAGCCCGGCTTGGAAAAGACCGGCGATCCCGGCGTAAACAAGGATCAGATTTACTTGCGGAGTGGCGGCGGTCAGGGCAGGGTAAAAAGCCATACCGAGAGTGGTCGCCAGCAGCACGATCCGCCCGCCATATTTACGGGATGTCCACGGCCAGAGGAAATATCCGGCCAACATGACCAGTGTCATCACCATATTGATGGAACCGATCTGTGAATCGGTGGCTTGCACTTCGCGGACAAAGAACAACGGCAGGATGGGCTGACTCAATGCCACCGCTGAAACGTAGACAAATTTTTTCATCGCAAAGGATTGAAAGGCACGTTCGCTGCGAATTAAAGAGAAATAGTTTCGGGCAGAGTCAAGGACCGAGGAGGAGGGAGCCGGTGGCGGCGGAGTCTGAGGCGGGAGTTGGATCCGGCGGGAGAAATAATAAGAGAGCAATCCGCCCACTGATAAACCCAAAAACATCAAGCCATAATTCAAGGGAAAGGCAATCCGGTCAATGACGCGCGTGATCAAGAAAGTTACGATGAATCCGGTCAGGCCAAAGATGGCCCAACGCCGACTCAACAAAGCATAGCGGCCCTCCGGCCCTGCGACCGCGTTCATGACGACCGAGAACGCCACAGCCAGCCCGGTCTGAGGGATGGTGGCAAGACCCCAAATGAGCAGAGTGGCCGCAATGGCATACTGGCCTGTCATCAAAAAAGTGACTACGCCGGTCAGCGCGTAACAGGCGATCACCAGCAAACGCGAAAGGCTGTACCACGGGATGATGTCGCGGCGGCTTTGCAAGAAGCGGCCGACCAAAATGGCAAGTAACAAGCCGGTCACGCCGGGCATGGAGGTCAGCAGGCCGACTTGAAAATTCGTCGCGCCAAGGCGGGTGAGGAATACCGGCAGGAAGGGAGCAGCAACATTGGCAATGCTCACGCCGATCCCGTCGATCTGTACATAACGGAAGTTGCGTCTTTGTATTTCTTTTTCTTCGAGGTTCATAAAAGAATGGGCATGCAAAAAGGGACGGAATCATCCCGCTGATAAATCACAATCTGCTTCTTTTTATATCTTGATTTTATCCAGCCATTCTGGCAATTGTTCAAAAAGTTTTCGCATGATGCCTTTCGTACGCTCTTCGAACAAAGCCAGATTATCATAAGCCTCACCAGCATGCTCATTTACCAGGTCACTCACCCCACGCAGGATGAGCAGGCGGGTTTTGTTTTTTGCCGCCACCCATGCCAGCGCTGCCGACTCCCAGTCTCCAGCAATGGCTCCCATTGATTTCAAGTAGGGTATCTTTTCAGGCGGCAGGTCACTATCGGCCGAGGCGATGAGTCCGCGATGGACGAGATAAGGCAATAGGTCGGACAACCAACTCAAGTCCAAGTTCGATGCGTAATATTCCACAATGTTGAGGTCGCCCATCAATTCCACAATATCATAGATGAAGGTCCGCTCCACCAAAATAACATCGCCCTGTTCCACCAGGCCTTCAAAGCCGCCACAGGTTCCAAGATTGACCACAAGATCCGGCTTATCATGATCGATAACATATTGCATCATACCAGCCGAAGAAACTTTCCCCCAGCCGCTATGATATAAGGTCAGGTCCCAACCCTTGAGTTTCATTTTTGTGGTTTCACCATAAGGGCTGGCGGTAATCTCTAGATACGGAAAACTTTCTTTAACCGCATTCCATTCTGCAATCGCCGAGATCAGAACAATCACATTCATTTGAGATTTCCTTCCAAGTAATCGAGGATGAATTGCAGCGCGGCCTCGCTGGAGTGATATTTGTTTTGCTCGCGGTCTCCATCCCAGATGAAGTGACGCGTCCATTCGCCCTGAGGCGTGACCAGCCCCAGCCAGGTGGTGCCCACCGGTTTCTCAGCCGTCCCTCCCCCCGGCCCTGCGATCCCACTCACACTGACGGCAATATCTGAACCCATGGCTTCGCGTGCCCCACGGGCCATTTCCAAAACAGTTTCATGCGAGACAGCACCCTTGGTATTCAAGGTATCCCAGGAGACCTTCAATAACTTAGCCTTGGCCTCGTAAGAATAGGCAACGACTCCGCCTAAAAAGTAGGCCGACGAACCGGGTATATCCGTAATTCTGTCCGAGACCAAGCCACCCGTGCAGGATTCAGCTGTAGACAGAGTGTGGTGTTGTTCGAGCAGGATATTGCCTATACGCATTTCTAGCGATGATTCCATGCAAACTCCAAATTTCGTAGTAATAGCCGCAGGTCTATTTTATCGCCCTTTGCAACGGATTTAATATATAGCAAGATTGACAGGCGGCTGAAAAGCATTAGAATTTCCTTAGTTCCCTTTCATTGTTGAAAGGTTGTGCCGATGGGCACAGTTTTTTTACCCAGGTTTAAAAATATATTTTTAATTTCGATTTGTAATGCAAAATAAATTTCATTTTCATTGCAATCCTACCTTACAAAAAGGCAAATATATGAAAAGCAAAGTTCAGGAATTAGCCGAAAAATCACAAATCTCCTACTACGACTTCATTGGGGAAATGCGCAAGTTGGGCTGCAGCGAACCCACCGCCATCAAGATCTGGCGCGGCGACTATGAGGTATTTGAGGATTTTAATGATAACAACCTTCAATTAAGCAGCCTGCGCAAAGCAGCTGTTGTCTTAAAGTCTTTCCCCGGGTCTTTGCTCCCCAATAATTAATGTAGATCATCCTGCCCAACATTTTGGGCAGTTCTTTTTTTCATCTTTTGAATAACAAAGCGAGGAATTCTGTATGAAACAACAATGGTCCACAAAAGCACTCTCCGCCATCCTGATCGTGATGCTGGCCCTGGCTGCCCTGCCGCTCACCCCGGCCTATGCGGCCGTTGCCACTGTAACGGCCTTCTTCCATGCGCCCTCCGGGACTGCAGGGCCAATCTCTATCACCAATGCTAACTTCAGTTGCGCTGCTGGAACAAACCGACTGTTGGTGGCTGTGGTCACTGCAGAATATAATAATGCAAGTGCAATGACACTGACTGCAAACAAAGGTGCAGGAGTTAATTTTACTCAAGCTGTTGTTACAACTCAAAATACCCGCACTAATGTGTGGATCGGCTACTTAACCGAAACACAGATCGCTGGAAATGTAAACCCAATTACTGTGACAGAAACCGCAGGTGGGGCAACATGGACAAGTTCTGATGTGTACCTCACCTGCTTATCCGGGGTTGATCAAACCACCCCCATCGTTGCAGGCGGTACTGCTCAAAATG
>DAOQPR010000342.1:0-3503 GCA_035333265.1 Anaerolineales bacterium | reverse complement strand
AGCCACGGAGATTTCTAAAGACTTACAACCGACTACTTACCACAGACGAACACAGATTTTTTTTCTTCAGAGAGAATTCGTGACATTGCAAACCTGTGTAATCCGCGTTCAAAGGACTAAGAAACAATCACTTACATATTACACATTCGACATTGCGTAATAATTATTCGTCTTCCAATTTCAAGACGGCCATGAAGGCGTCCTGCGGGATTTCCACATTTCCCACCATCTTCAAACGCTTCTTGCCTCGTTTTTGTTTCTCAAGCAATTTTTTCTTGCGCGAAATATCGCCGCCATAACACTTTGCCAGCACATCCTTGCGGGTGGCTTTAACATTGGCGCGGCTGATGATGCGCCCTCCAGAAGCGGCTTGAATGGCAACATCATACAATTGACGCGGAATTAAATCCTTGAGTTTGGTGATCAACCGCTGGCCTTTATGATACGCATCCTTCTCATGGACAATGGCCGCCAATGCGTCGACCGTATCGCCATTGACGAGGATCTCCAGCTTCTGCAAATTATCGGCGCGATATTCAAGAAACTGATAATCAAGCGAAGCATAGCCCTTGGTGCGTGACTTTAAGTGATCAAAGAAATCCACGATGATCTCGGAAAGCGGAATTTCAAAATCCAACTGCACGCGGTGCGGGGCGGGATGTTCCTGTTGCTTGAAGATACCGCGCCGTTTGGTTACAAGGTCCATAATCGGGCCATAATAATCGGTGGGGGTGATGATCTCGATGTTCATCCACGGCTCGCGTACTTCGATCACCTTGCTGGGATCGGGCAGTTCGGCGGGAGAGTCTACTTTTACGACTTCGTCTGAAATCGTCAGCACTTCATATTCCACCGATGGCGCTGTGAACAACACATCCAGCAAATATTCGCGCTCGAGGCGTTCCTGAATGATCTCCATATGGAATAGTCCCAGGAATCCGGCACGGAACCCGAACCCCAATGCCTGCGAGGTTTCGGGTTGATATGTTAATGATGCATCGTTAAGTTGCAGTTTTTCCAGTGATTCACGCAGCTCGGTGTAATCGTCCGCTTCGACGGGGTAAATACCTGCAAAGACCATTGGCTTGGGCAAAAAATATCCGGGTAAGGGTTCTGCCGCGGGGGCAGAAGCAGATATCAGCGTATCGCCGACGCGGCATTCATGAACGGTTTTGAATCCGGTGGCGACGTATCCCACTTCCCCGGAGCCGATACTTTCCACGGGTTTCATGCCCGGCGAAAAAATGCCAATCTCCACCGGTCGCAAATCGTTTTTGGTGGAGAACATGCGCAGAACCTCATTCGCTTTAATGCGCCCTTCAAAAACGCGCACATAGGCCACCACCCCTTTATACGAATCATAATGAGCGTCGAAGACAAGCGCGCGCAAGGGTTCATTGTCCACATCTTTTGGAGGGGGAACACGCTGAACGATCGCCTCAAGGACTTGATCCATGTTGAGGCCTTCCTTCGCGGAGACGCGCAAAACCGCCTCCGGATCGACCCCGAGCAGGCTGCCAACATCCTCGGCCACTTCATCGGGACGGGCGGAAGGCAGATCGATCTTGTTGATGACAGGCACGATCTCCAGGTCGGCATCCAGAGCTTGATAGAGGTTCGCCAATGTTTGTGCTTCAATTCCCTGGGTGGCATCCACCACCAGGATGGCGCCTTCACAGGCTTTCAAAGCACGGCTGACTTCATAACCAAAGTCCACATGGCCGGGGGTATCAATAAGGTTCAATTCGTAACGTTTGCCGTCTTTGGCAGTATAGAACATACGCACAGCCGAGGCCTTGATGGTGACGCCTTTCTCGCGTTCAAGGTCCATCGAGTCGAGCGTTTGTTCGGTCATGTCGCGCTCGGAGATGGTGCCGGTCAGTTGCAGAAGCCGGTCAGCCAGCGTGGATTTACCATGGTCAACATGGGCAATGATGCAGAAATTTCGAATATGGTCGGTCATGCTCTTTCAGTGATTCTCTTCCAAAAAGTACGTATAGGGCGTTTAAGCGAACGAAGTATAACCGATTAATTCAGCGCGTCCTTCCATGCCGAATTCAAGGTACAAATCCCATTCCCCATCCATTAATGGGAGAAAAACAGTTCTGCTGTATTGGATTGAATCATTCGAGAGAGGATACAATTTTTGCACAATCCATTCAAGAGAAGTAGTTATGAAAAACCAGACATTCCCCTTATATCTCATTTTATATGTTGTTGGCGCCGTTCTTGGACTGGCACTGACCTTTTTTGCCACCTGGGCCGACCTCGAGGCTGCCTACTATGGTTTTGACCGTACCGGCGGCCAGCGTTTGAGTTCCCTGAGCTGTCCGATTTTGATGACCCGCACGGAGACCTCAAAAATTTCGATCAAGTTTACGAACTCAACCGAAAGAAAGATATCCCCATCCATAAAAGTAGACCTTAGTTCTCCCATTAATACCATTTCGACCATTGAGGAAGTACAACTCGCAGTTGGGGAAAGCAAAAGAATAAGCTGGGAGATCGGGCCAGAGAATATCGATCTGGGCAGGTTTGTCTTTGCCCGTGTTTGGACATATGCCTCTTACCCCATAAAGGATAAGGAGAGCACTTGTGGTGTGTTTGTCCTTCCGCTGCCGGGCAGTGGAGTTTTCTATACATGGATCATGGTCTTTGGGTGTCTGCTCGGGGTGGGCTATGGCCTGATGAAGATGAGGCAGGTCAAAGGGCCGGGGCGAAGCGGGCCGTATGAACGCTATAGCTTTCTGGCCATTGTCACAGTTCTGGGGCTGATCGTCAGCATTTTGGGATGGTGGCTGGCGGGGGTTTTGGTGATCGTTCTGGCGCTTTTGGTCTCGGTGATCTCCATGGGGTATTCGTTCAAACTGTGACTTCGGTACGGGCTTACAAGGCCGAAACCTGGTTGTACAATGGACGTATATTCCATACGAAGGAGCAACCATGCAGATTCTTGGAACAATTTGTGTAGGTGGGTTGGGAGTGCTGATTCTGGTTCTGTTGACGGGTATTCGTTTCATCCCCAACAACCGGGTTGGCATTATCGAAAAACGATTTGGGTTTAAACCCTTAAAATCGGGCCTCATTGCCCTAAACGGTGAGACTGGTTTTCAACCGCAGGTGTTACGCGGTGGTTTGCATTATCTAATGCCGGTTCAGTATGCCGTGCATATGGCGCCATTGGTAACGATCACCCAGGGGAAGATCGGATATGTGTTCGCCCGCGACGGTCTGCCATTGGAACCTGCACAGGTCTTGGCATCCAATGTGACTGCCAATGATTTTCAGGATGTCATGAGCTTCTTGAAGAACGGCGGACAGAAAGGTCCACAGCGTTTAATTTTGCGCGAAGGTACCTATGCCTTCAACCTGATGCAGTTCGTGGTGATCACTGAAGAGCGTGTGTACTCACTGCCGCTCAGCCGTGACGATACCGCCGTCATCGTACGCATGGCAGAAGTGATCAAAGAACGTGATGGGTTCCGCCCGGTCATTATCAAGGA
>DAOQPR010000341.1:1936-3509 GCA_035333265.1 Anaerolineales bacterium | reverse complement strand
TGTAACAGCCGCATTCAGGGGATCTGATATCCCATCCACATACAAAGCCCAACAAGAGCCTGTATATGTTGCAGCAATATGATGCCATTCATTGAGCGGGATCGTAGTCGTACCCCAGGCTGGATGATTGCCACCACCTGCTGTATCTTCAAAATCGACCCCCACAAAACCAGTTGAAGTTATGCCAAGGAAATAATTCGTATTCAAATTGGTTGGTGTCTCACCTTCCCCCATTCCTTTGGTAATGACTGGATAGATATTGGGGCGCCCACCTGCATTATCAAAACCGTTGGTACCTGTACTCATAACAACACCGCCTGCGTCACGTTTAACCCAGGCCTCGAGGGTGAAGGAAGTAACACCCAAACGGTTAAGGTTGCTGGCGGTCGTGCTGGTTGAAGCGTCATTCATACCCCAACGTCCGATTAGGCCAGTGGTCGGAACCAATATTTCTGAGTTCATACTCGCCAGAATCTCTGCCGGTGAGCGAACTACGTTCCAAATACGCACTTCGTCGATGCGACCGGCGAAAAAACCTGCGGCTGCGCCGGAGGAAGTCAGAGCTGAGCCGATGGCAGCATGCTGAATACTATCGAAACGAGGGGGAATGTTGGAGCCTAGATCCAGTGTCCCATCCTGTACGCCATCCAGATAAAGATACCAGACGGCATTTACGCTATCATAAGTGACAGCGGCATGATGCCAGGTATTGGTAGTAACGGTTGTAGTACCAATAATGGCATGATTTTGACCTAACGGCCCCGGCCCGCCAACCCCTTCTTCAAAGTCTGCGGCAAGCTTGCCGCCCTGTATGCCTAGAAAATAATTAAGGTCTACATTCGATCCATCAGCTTCCCCCCGCCCTTTTGAAATCAGTGGAATCGCGCCAGTCGTCAACCCGCCCCCTCCAGCGCCAGATGTTGTAGTAGTTGCCCCGGCCCCCGTCCAATAAAACCAAGCTTCCAAAGTAAAGTTGGTCGCGCCCAAATCTGGGGCAGACCCCATAGTTACATATTGGCTGGTCCCGTTAAAAGTCAGGGAAGATGCACCCAACCTTGAATTTACGGAGGTATTCCAGGTAGGCGAACCAGTCAATGTTCCAGGTGTCATTCGGGTGTTCCCAAAGGCGGCATACTGGTTGCTTCCATTAAACTGCAACGCCGTCCCGGCTGGGGCGGCATGAGCTTGCTGTGTAGGAATGCCCAATGCCCCAAGCAACAGACTAAAAATAGTGAATAATGCAATTAGCTGGCCGATTTTTTTGTCCACATTTTCCTCCGTTTTTTAAATTGAAAAAAAAACAAAATTTCAAAGACATTTCTTAACAGAAATGTAAGGAGAGTATAGCAATATTAATGTTTGAAAACCAAGTGACATTTGTCATTCAATAATTTTTTAATCTTAACTATTGCAATTAACCTCTTGCAAAGGGCTGCACCTTTACCACAAGCAGAATAGGCGGTTTTATGACTTTCAGAGGAGTACCATGAAAAAATCCAGGAACTTATGGCCAATTTATGGCGTTATCATTAGGATGGAGGACGCTCCCATGGAAAGCAATCAAAAGAAGAGG
>DAOQPR010000341.1:0-1836 GCA_035333265.1 Anaerolineales bacterium | reverse complement strand
TGGCGTTATCATTAGGATGGAGGACGCTCCCATGGAAAGCAATCAAAAGAAGAGGCGCACGCTTATCGCAGGCGGAATTTTCGCCCTGGTCATTGCAGTTGCAGGCGGGCTGGCTTATTATTTTAGAGGCCCAACCCCGCCTGTTTTCCCGACCTCACAAGTTTCAGAGACGGAAGTTCCGCCGATCGAGGAGGGTCAGGCGTACGGACTGAACATTGCCTTCAGCAACGATGATCCTCAACAGGAGACCATTGAGGCGAATCCGGTGGCGATCGGTGAATCGCTCAGCCCGGAGGAAGTGGAAGCGATCCTCGCGCGTCTTCCCGCGCTGACCGTTGATTCCAACCAGCAGGTGGATTTCAACCTGCCAGTTGAGTCGCTGCCGCCGCCGCGCCCGGGGAACACAGTCACAGAGATGTTCCCGCCTGAAGAAACAGGATCAACTCAACCTGAGGTAGAGGCGGGGCCGTTGAAGGTGGCGCGATTCGCTCCTGAAGGCGAAGTCCCAACAGCACCGTTCATCAGTGTCACATTCAATCAGCCGATGGTTCCGCTGGGAACGTTGGGCGACCTGGCAAAAGAAGATGTGCCCGTCATCATTGAGCCGGAAATGCCCGGCACCTGGCGCTGGCTTGGCACGAAGACGCTGACCTTTGAATATGATTCCGAATTGATCGACCGCCTGCCCAAAGCGACCGAGTTTACTGTCACCGTGCCTGCCGGGGTGAAATCGGCATCGGGCGCAGAATTGGCCGAGGCAGTTTCATGGACGTTTAGTACGCCCCCGCCGCAAGTGGTATCCACATATCCTTCGAATATTCCCCAGCCGCTCGAACCGCTCTTTTTTATTTCATTCGATCAGCGCATCAACCCGGCAGCCGTTTTGAAGACCCTGTATGTAACCGCCGGAACCCGCAATGTAGATCTTGTTCTGGCAAGCGAATCTGAAATTGAAAATAATGAAGAGGTTAGCGCACTTGTGGAAAATACACTCGAAGGCCGCTGGCTGGCGTTTCGTGCCACTGAGCCCTTCGAGCCGGAGACGAGTGTTATTGTGACGATTGGACCGGGAACACCCTCAGCAGAAGGGCCATTAACCACGAGCGTGACCCAGGTTTTTAGCTTCTCAACCTATTCGCCTCTGCGCATCGATGAGCATCATTGTTACTGGTACGATGACCATTGCCCGCCTTTAACTCCCTTTTATATTCTCTTCAATAACCCGCTCGATCTGGAAGCATTCGATGAAAGCATGGTCACCGTACAGCCGGAAATCCCTGGCATGACGATCAACGCCTACGGAGATACCATCGAGATCAACGGCGAAACCAGAGGACAGACAACTTATACCGTGTGGGTTTCCAAAGAATTACAGGATGCCTTCGGCCAGAAACTTGGCTCGGACGAATCTGTCGATTTCAAAGTGGACAAGGCTGACCCTGTGCTCGTTGGGTCGGGGAAAAATTTCATAACACTCGACCCCAGCGCCAAAACTCCCATTCTTTCAGTCTATGCCATCAACTACCATAAACTCAATTTGAGCGTGTATGCCGTTCAGCCAACGGACTGGCCCGCCTTCAAGCAATATTTACAAAACTGGACACAAACAGATGCACCGCCGCCTCCGCCGGGAAAACGAGTTTTCAAGGACGCCATTAGTTTGGATATTCCAGAAGATACCCTCTCACAGGTGGATATTGACCTCAGTCCCTATATAGATGGAAACCACGGCCAGCTCATTGTCGTTCTTGAACCGCCTGCTGGAATTTTCGATAGCGATGAGGATAAATGGCGGCGCATCTCGCAGACCATCGTCGCCTGGGTGCAGGTGACTCA
>DAOQPR010000340.1:0-3530 GCA_035333265.1 Anaerolineales bacterium | reverse complement strand
CATGCCCTTCAAAATAAAGTCCGAATACTCATCTGCGATCTGCTCAATGGATTTGGGTCCATTGGGGTGATACCAAGTTAGTGTCCAGTTCAAGGTACCCATAATGGCACGGACAGCGAGACCCGTATCGCTGAGGGAAAATATTTTCTTTTGCACGCCTTCTTCGAGAACGTCGTGCCATAATTTTTCAAACTTATCGCGCAGCGGAACATGGCGGGCGCGTGACTTTTTATCGAGGGAACGATGCTCAAACAACAAAACCGACGTTAAGTCGGCATTGTCGGCAAGCCCTGTCAGATAGCCACGGATCATTAATCTCAATTTTTGGTCTGGGGTAATGTTTTGGGTGGAGATGGCAGCGATATGCTCGGTGAGCATTGCCAGGGCGCGGTCTAACAGCGCCAACAGAATCTCCTGCTTGGAAGAAACGTGGTGGTACAAACTGGCTTTTTGCACATTCACCGCCGCCGCAATGTCGGACATAGACGCGCCATGAAAGCCCTTCTGGCGAAAGACCTGTGCCGCCGCATCAAGAACATCGTCTCGAGTCATTGTCTCTCCTTGCCTACCGAACGGTAGGTAGGCTTAATATACTACCGTCGGTAGGCTGAGTCAAGAGATTCTGCCCTCCTCTACACAACTTTATCGAGATGTAAAAATTACCAGAGTAGAATTGTCTGGGTTCATAACCTAAAGGAGAACGACTATGAAATATTTTGTAACCGGTGCAACAGGTTTTGTCGGCAGTGTATTGGCAAAGAAACTTCGAGAAGCAGGACATGAAGTGCATGCCTCCGTCCGCTCGCCAGAGAAGGCGAAGGAACTGCAAGCCCTCGGCGTGAAATTGTTTAAGGGTGATGTAACCGAGAAAGAGTCCATGCGTGAAGCGATGACCGGCGTGGACGGTGTCTACCATGTGGCAGGTTGGTACAAAGTCGGCGTAAAAGACAAGAGCGGCGGCGTACAGGTCAACATTAACGGCACACGCAATGTGTTGGAACTGATGCAAGAGTTGAAAATTTCCAAGGTGTGTACACCAGCACGCTGGCGATCAACTCGGATACAAAAGGTGTACTCGCAGATGAAACGTATCACTTCACAGGTGAACACCTTAGTGAATATGACCGCACCAAAGCAGAAGCGCATAAAATTGCAGACGAATTCATCGCGAAGGGATTGCCGCTGGTCATCGTCCAACCGGGGTTGATCTACGGACCTGGCGATACATCCTCTGTCCGCGCCTCACTACTTAATCTGTTTAAAGGTCAACTGCCCATGCTGCCGCGTCAAACCGCATATAACTGGGCACATGTGGATGATATTGTCCACGGGCATATGCTTGCAATGGAAAAAGGCAAGGTTGGCGAAAGTTATATTATCTGTGGCGAGAAATATGAGCTTTATGAAGCTTTCAAACTTGCCGCACAGACGGCTGGAGTCCGCGCGCCGATGGCTGCTGCGCCTGGAATGATGAAAGCCATGTCGGTGCTGGTAAAGCCGTTTGACGCGATCATGCCTGAATCGTACACATCTGAAGGGTTGCGCATTATCTCTGGTGTGACCTATGTTGGCGATAATAGCAAGGCGAAACGTGAGCTTGGGTATAATCCGCGCCCGGTGAGTGAGGGTTGGGTGGAGACGGTGAAGCATGAGATGAAACTGCTCGGTATGTAGTCGAATCGTTATCGGCTGGGATAAGGCTGGATGGATGGAAGCAGGCAGCGTCGCAGACTGAGGCGTTTGCTTCCCATCCGGCTTTTTTCTGACTCGTGAATCTGCTATAATAAAAACATGGCTACGCCTCTCCTCACTGAAACACCCAATCCTCAAACTCCTCCGCCCCCTCCTCAATTAACTCCTGAGCAACTGGCAGAAATTCGCGAGCAGGAACGCAAGCAAAAGCAAATGATGGCGGGTGTGATCGCAGTCGCCGTGGTGCTGATCGCCCTGCTCGGCATTGCGGTTTATTTCCTGTTACAGCCAGAAACACCCACAGACAAGATCCGGGATATTTTCATCATTGTGGTTGCTCTTGAAACGCTGGTGATCGGCGTGGCCCTGGTTGTATTGGTTGTCCAACTGGCCAGCCTGATCAATTTGCTGCAAAACGAAGTGCGGCCGATCCTTCATGCCACCAATGAAACCGTCAACTCCCTGCGCGGTACAGCGGAATTTTTGGGCGAGAATGTGGTGGAGCCGGTGATCAAACTTAATGGCTATCTGGCCGGTTTAAAGCGTATGTTAGAATTATTAGGCGTAAAGCCTAAATAAAATACAACACGATTCGCAATTACACAAAAGGAGAATATCATGTCTGACCGTGATGAATTTGGAGCCTTCCTTGTAGGATTTATCGTCGGCGGGCTGACTGGTGCTGTTGCAGCCCTGCTCTTTGCCCCACAATCTGGCGAAGAAACCCGCGCCCTGATCCGCGATAAATCAATTGAACTGCGCGACAAGGCGCAGGTAAGTGCCGAAGAAGCCTACGCCCGTGCCGAAGCTGCCGCCAAGGAAGCCCGCGCCCGCGCCGAGGAGCTTGCCAAAGAGGCCCGCGCCCGTGCAGAAGAACTTGCCAGCACAGCCCGCGCCCGCACCGAGGAAATTGCCAGCGAGGTTCGCGAGCGTGGCAAGAGTGCAATAGAAGCCGTTCGCAAGACCAAGAAAGATAGCGGCGAAACACCCACTCCCGCATAATCTTTAAGCGACCGATGAGGGTTTGACCATTCAAGTCAAACCCTCTTTTTTATGAACATCATCCAACGCTTCATGCGGTTGTTCTATCAACTGCTTTATCATTCCTTTGCCTTTACCTATGACCTTGTGGCATGGGTGGTTTCTTTTGGCAAGTGGAAAGACTGGGTCTTCAACGTGGTTCCACACCTCAAAGGGACTCGCATCCTGGAGCTTGGTCACGGCCCCGGACATTTGCAGCGCCTCCTACTTGACCGGGGACTGCTCCCATTTGCCCTGGACGAATCGGCCCAAATGGGACAAATCGCGGCGCGCCGCCTTGGTGCCCGGCAGAGGCTCACCCGCGGACTAAGCCAGGCCCTGCCCTACGCCAGTGAATCCTTCGACAGCATTGTTTCCACCTTTCCCTCGGAATACATATTCGATCCACATACCCTTTTGGAAGCAAAACGGACATTACGCAAAGATGGCAGGTTCATCATTTTGCCGGGGGCATTGCCGCACAACAAATTTCTCAAATGGTTGTACAAGGTGACTGGGGAAAGCCCGGATGCGATCACAGAGACTTTGATCGACAGATTCAAACAGCCGTTCATTCAAATTGGGTTTCAGGTGGAAGTACAGCAGCTTGAATTAACTTCCAGCCAACTTATCATTATCATTGCAACAGTGTAAGTCGAGCAGCTGACCGCTCGACTCTGGGTGGATTTCAAGTAAAATCGGCCTCAATCTATTAAGGAGAAAGAAGTATGTTGAAAAAATTACGAGAACCCGTTAATAGCCTCACCCACTGGGGCGGCGCGATCCTGGCGCTGATCGGCCTGGTGGCGCTGTTGATC
>DAOQPR010000339.1:0-3535 GCA_035333265.1 Anaerolineales bacterium | reverse complement strand
GGAGCCACTGAAATTCTTCATCTTTGAGTTTGCCGGAGAGTTATATGAATCAAAGCCTGACTGATATTCGGCGTGTGATGATCGCAGGAAATGGCGCGATTCTAGACACCATTCTCCAAAACCTGCTTGTGCGCCGAACGGATATGGAAGTGATCACGGTCTTGTTTGATTCAGAAGAGAATTTTGTTGAACAAGTTCTATCCCTTACGCCTGATATCGTTGTTATTAATCGTGACACAATTATTGACTGCCCGGGACTTTTCTTCAAATTAAGCGGGCTGCTGGGCTTAAAGAACTTACAGATGGTGATTTTGGGGGCCGAATCCAGTATGGTGGATGTATTTGAGAAACGTGAAATTCGATTGTCGAATAGTGTTGGCTTGATCGAACTCCTAATAAACTAGAAAAGCAAGTTATTAATTCCTGTTGCCATTTTTATAAAGACGTTTTATTTACAGGAGCGTAACGTTTAATGCCCACGAAATCAGAGCAGTTGTTTAAAACTGCATCTGCCCGTCTTCAAATAGAAGCAGCGGTTTGTTCCTATGGTCAAACACGTGTTGTAGATTCGGTTAACCTCGATGTTCACCCTGGCGAGCATATTGCTCTGATCGGCAGCAACGGATCTGGAAAGACCACCCTTTTACGAAGTATTTTGGGTTTGCATTCACTTGATGCCGGGCGCATCTTAATGGATAACTGTCATGCCATTAACTCTGACGATTGGAAAAAACGCCGTGCTCGAATTGCCTGGATGCCCCAACGGCAGGTGACAGGCCAGTTTCCCCTGCTCGTTCAAGAGTTACTTGCAAGTAGTGCGGAGCCCGCCTCTGCGCTTTCGCATGCGCAAGAATTGGGCCTTGGTAATCTACTGGATCGTCCACTCCACGGCCTTTCTGGCGGGCAGCTACAGCGCGTTTTTTTGGCGCGCGCGCTCGGCAGCCTTAATGGTGGGGCTGGTTTGTTACTTGCAGATGAACCGACCGCCGCTCTGGATTTCGATGGGCAGGCAAAGGTATCTAAAATTTTGTGTTCACTTTCTGTAACGGTGTTGGTCGTGACCCATGACCGGGCCATGGCTGATTGTTGTGATCGGGTGGCGGAAATGGCCGGTGGACGTTTGCGTGAGGTTCGGGTATGAGCGCGGAACACTTGCTCGGTTTGCTCCGACTTCCGCCCGTACAGCGCGCAATATTTGCCATTGCAGCTTCTGGCGCTATTTTTCCGATCGTGGGGGTATGGATTATTGGTTTGAACATTGTGCCAGTGCGTTTTGCAATGATGCATGTGGCCTTGTTGGGAATTTCCGTGGGAATTTTGTTGGGATGGGAACCGAATATTACCGGGATTGTGATGTGTGGGATTACCGGTGCTTTGCTCTCCCCTTTGGCGCGGCGGCCATCCGGTCTGGCTGGACCGATGGGGCTGGTCATGACTTTTGCCATTGCCCTTGCATTGTTGATCCTGTCGATCTCCGGTGTCAATGCCAATGGTGCCTTTGAACTCCTGTGGGGGGCAATCCTTGCCACGCGGGTGCAGGATGTGGTGAATTTGATATCTGTGGCCGCTTTAATTATTGCGGTTTATTTTAAGTGGCGCAAGGAATTGGCTTTATTGTTGTATGACCGAGAAATTGCGCTGATTTCAGGCGTCCCGGTGGACGGTTTGACCTTGCTGCTCATGGTGGTGGTGGCGATCGCTATTGGCTCGTCCGTCCGCCTGACAGGTGCCTTGCTGGTTGATTCGATCACCATTTTGCCTGCTTTTGCCGCGCGAAATTTGGGTCGTTCTTTGAAAGAGATGATTCTCTGGGCAATGGGTGTTGGCTTGGTTGGAAATCTGGCCGGGTTTGCATTGACTCTTATCCTCAATCAACCACCAGGACCAGTTCTGGTTATTACGGTTAGTTTGATCACGCTTGCTACTTATTTTGTAAAACAATCTTAATCAATGGGTCTGGCGTATGTCTTTAATGGTCCCCCGCCAGACAAAAACCTCGAGGTGCAGCCCACCTCTCACTCCTCTGTACCTCGAGGCTTTTCTTTATTTTTTGATGATCACGCCTGCATTGTTATTTATCAGAAGGCGATGATTACCAGGTCTGGTGGGTTTATGATTTGTCTCACCAGACAAATTCCTCACGATGTGTTCCCTCTCTTCACATCATGAGGATCCCAGAGTCTGGTGAAACCCTGAATTTCTTCACCAGACAAATCCCCGTGGCGTGTCCCCTCTCTTCACGCCACGGGGATTCCTCGATATGGATTATCTTGTTGCCTGAATTGTCGGTGTCTGGCATTGAGGGTGGCAAGTTAATACGAAATCCAATTTGCCAAAGGAGAATGAAAATGGTAAGACGAATCTTAATATTTGTTTTGGCCCTGGCGTTGCTTTCTGCATGTGGCAGTCCGGCAACACCGGCTCCGGCTGTCACCGAGGAGGAGGCAAGTCATACTCATGGTCTAAAGATCGTGGCCTCAACCAGCTGGGTGGGTGCATTTGCCCTTGCTGCAGGGGCGGAGGATATCTCGATCATTGCCCCCAGCAATATTCAGCACCCACCCGATTATGATCCGAAGCCGTCAGATCTCGAGGCTATCAGCGGTGCGGATTATGTCCTTTATGCCGGGTTTGAGGGTTTTGCCGCGCGTATGCAGGAAGCGGTAGGGGGCAGCAGTGACAAGCTTATTACGGTTGCGACCGAAAATTCACCCGAGGCCATCCATAAGGAAGTGACGCGCTTGGGAGAGTTGTTTGGCACGCAGGATAAAGCAGCAGCATTTCTCGAGAAGTTCGATGCCGAGTACGCCAGCCTTTCGGAGGAAGTCAAAGCTGCGGTTGGTGACCAGAAGCCGGTCGTCGTTAATCAGTTGTTCGTCACTCCGTGGGTCTATTTTGCCGGGCTGGAATCAGTAGGTGCCTATGGCCCAATGCCGATGACACCGGATGATCTCAAGGCTTTGACGGATAAGAGTCCTGCATTTGTCTTTGAAAACGCCCACATGGGTGGCGGGGACCCCATTGTGGAAGCGACAGGCGCAACCATGGTCGAACTCATCAACTTCCCCGGCGATGACATGGACCTACTCTCGGTCTTCCGCAAGAATGCGGAAACTCTCATCGCTGTATTCGGAAAATAGTTTGTAGGCTTCGCAGGTTTGGGAAAAGGCTTAAACCTGCGAAGTTTCCATTATTTAGATCAAAAGGAGAAACCTGATGAATACTGTGACTTATTCCGTCCCTGCGATACATTGTGCAAAATGCACGCGTACCATCGAAACGGAGCTGAAAGAATTGACCGGAATCCAGAGTGTTAGCGGAGATTTTGAGACGAAGAAGGTCGAGATCATATTTGATTCACCTGCTGATGAAGAAAAGATCAAGGCTTTGTTGGCAGAGATCAATTACCCGGTTGAAGGGTAGCCCATGAAAAATACCGCTTTAACTGTTTATATTGTTTTTTTGATCATCGCATCTGGTTTTGGGGTTGGGGCAGCAACGCAGTCTGGAGTGTTGATCCAGGCTGCAGTCCCAT
>DAOQPR010000338.1:0-3605 GCA_035333265.1 Anaerolineales bacterium | reverse complement strand
ATTAGGCGTATTACATTAATTTATTCGATTTTTCCTTAGAAAAAACAAAAGTTTCATTTTTTTACCTCAAGAACCATATCACCTCGCTATTATAAACTTGGAGAAGCCTTTTATGAGACCAGCACCTACTCGTTGTCCAATCTGCCAGTCTGAAATGGAAGTTGTCCGTTTGCACTGCAATGGCTGTGATACTTCAATGGAAGGTCACTTTGCTCTGGGGCAATTCTCAAGCCTTTCTCCGGAGCAGATGGAATTTGTATTCACCTTCGTACGCTGCGAAGGCAAGATCAACCGCATGGAACAGGAACTGAGCCTCTCGTATCCAACCATTCGCAACCGCTTGCATGAAGTCATTCGGGCATTGGGATATGAACCGGGGCGTGAAGAAACACCCGAAGTAGATGATAACACCCGCAGTAACGTTATTGCAGACCTGGAAGCGGGCAAGATTACGGCCGATCAGGCCATGCGCATGTTGCGTGGCGAGGAGTAAAAAATGTCCAGGACCATTTCTGCAGGACGTACACCCAAAATCGAAATCCAATCCATCAATGGTGATCTGAGCCTGGTGGGCTGGGAGGGCGATGACATCCTCATCAAGACAGATGAAGAAGATGTGAATATCAGCCAGTCTGGTGATGAAGTAAAAATTGCCTGTAATGATGACCTTTCTTTGCGAGTCCCCAAAGGCGCTTACGTCATTATTCATAGCATTAACGGAGATGCCTCCATTCGGGGGGTGATGGGTGGGATCGAGCTAAAAGAGATCGAAGGTGATTTGTCGATTCGTGATGCAAACACTGTGGCGATCGGTACGGTTCACGCGGACTTTAGCCTGCGTGGGGCGAAAGGGAGCTTATCGGTCCGTAAAGCGGATGGTGACGTATCTGTTCGGGATGTGGATGGCAGCGTTTCGCTCGACTCGGTCACAGATGATCTTGCTTTACGCGATGTTCGCGGCAATGTCACCGCCAATGTGGGTGAGGATGTGGTGCTTTATTTGAATCCACAATCTGGCAATGCTTATGCTGTCAACGCGGGTGATGATATTTTATTGGTGATGCCTCCCAGGGCAAATGCCATGTTGACCTTGAGCGCTGACGAGATTGATTTTGATTGGGATGGCGTGGAAAACGATGAGGATTCTACCAGCCGGGTTGTGACTCTGGGAGATGGCTCTGCCACAATTGCCTTGAGCGCTGGAGGAGATATTCGAGTATCGAACCAGTCTGATGCGGGAGAGTCGGCGGAGGAATTTGGCAATTTCGCCGGAATCGGCATGGACTGGTCGGGATTTGGTGATCGCATCTCACGCCGTGTAGACCAGGTTGCCGCCCGTGCCCAGCGCAAGGCAGATGAAGCCATTCGTCGTGCGGAACAAACCGCTCGTGAGGCGGAGCGGAAAGCATCGCGCCGGGGCGGGAAGGCTGTATTGAGTGTGGGTCGCTGGAATTGGGATATTTCACCCAAAGGAGTTCCCATGCCTTCCAAACAACAGGCTTCGGAAGAGGAACGCCTGGCGATCTTAAAGATGCTTCAGGAAAAAAAGATCACTGCTGAACAAGCAGAGAAACTTTTATCGGCACTGGAAGGAGGTTCGTAATGTCTTCTGAAGAACGCAGGAAGATCCTGCAAATGGTGGCAGATGGCAAGATCAGCGCAGAGGAAGCGGCGACATTGATGCGCGCGCTGGATGATGATGCAGAAGCGGAAACAGCATCGGCGGAGCCTGAGGTGATTGAGGTGGGACCAGGTTTCGGCGGGGAACGAAGCGAGGCGCCGGAGTTGGAAACTGTCCGGCGCAGAGCGGGTCGCTTTTCCGGCGCATTTCTCTGGATCGGCATCCTCTTCACAGTTTTGAGTGCCTGGGCCATGTTTGGTATTCAACAAAATGCGGGCTTGAACTTTTGGTTCTATTGCATGAGCATGCCGTTGATGCTTGGGATTGTGTTAATCGCACTCGGCGCGAAAAGTAAGACTTCGCGTTGGTTGTATGTGAACGTGGATCGAACTCAATCGAAGGATACCGATGGCCCGCGCAAAATATCGTTGGCATTTCCCCTGCCACTCGGTTTTGCAAGTTGGTTCATTCGTACATTTGGGAACCGTATTGATGATTTAAAGGATAAGAATGTGGACGCCGTGGCGGATACGATCATGCTGGCGAAGAACATGACCGAGCCTTTGGTCGTACATGTGGACGATGATGATGACGGTACAAAGGTGCAGGTCTTTATAGGATAAGAATGGAAACCGTTAAGAAACAACCTTTATTAAGTGGAATCTTGATCCTGTTCCTGACGGCAATGATCTTTGCAAACGTCGGTGGGAGTATGTATGATGGTTTGCTGCCCCTGTATTTAAAGGATTTGAATGCAGAGATCACGGATATCGGCCTGTTCTTTACCCTTTCGATGATCGTGCCTTTGTTTTTGCAAATTCTGGGCGGCTGGGTTTCGGATTCACTTGGCCGTTTACGCGCAATTGCCATTGGAAGTGTGTTTGGTGTGCTGGGCTATATTCCATTGGTATTGGCGGATAAATGGGAATGGCTTTTGCTTGCAACTGCGATCGGGGCGGTGGCACGTTCGTTGGTAGGCCCAAGCTTTGACGCCTTCATTGCCGAACATTCCAGTGAAGAGAATCGCGGCAAGGTATATGGTATTTCACAAGCGATCTTTATGATCGTGGCGGTGGTGGGACCTCCGCTGGGCGGCTGGCTGACCGGTGCTTATGGCTTCAAACTGATGCTTTTAGTAGCCGGTGTGTTTTACTTTATTGCGATGATCATGCGCCTAAGCATGGCGCGCGAGGCTGCAAGAGGTGAAACAGGCGAGAAGAAAAAATTATCTTTTTCAGACTTGAAATCGAACCTAGGTGCAATGACCGGCTTGATCTTTTCCGGTGGATTGATTACCTGGATGCTCATCACTGATGGCTTGCGTGATACCTCTTTTCAATTTTCTGCCAGTCTTTTCCCGGTCTATATGCAGGATATTGGCGGGCTTTCGTATCAGCAGATCGGTTGGGTGACTTCCATGTTCGGCATCTTTATGATGTTGAGCACCATCCCTGGCGGCTGGCTTTCGGATAAAGCCGGGGAACGCGTCGGTATCGCCCTGGGCATGGTCCTGATGTCTGCGGCATTATTCATCCTGATTCTGATTCCGCAGGGCTCGCAGTGGCAGTGGTTGTATTTTGTCGGTTGGAGTGTGGCAGGTCTGGGGGCGGGAATTTCCGGCCCGGCATATCAATCTCTTATCAGCAAGGCCGTTCCGCAAAACTTACGCGGATTGGCCTTTGGCTTGTTCAGTACCAGTTTGGGTGTCATATCCCTGCCTGCCCCGTGGATTGGCGGCCAGTTATGGGAGCGTTTTGGGCCGACGGCCCCATTCACCATTACAGCAGGAGTATTACTGCTCTCGGTTATCCCCATTTGGTTAAAATTCAAGCTTCCAAAGAATGAGGAAGTATCTACAACGGAAACAACAATGGATGAAAACATTCCTGTCGTGACAGGATAAAAATCAACGCAACTGTTCGGAACAAACCCTGAACGGCGAAAGGAGCCAATATGGCAAACAGTGAAGAGCGAATGAAAATCC
>DAOQPR010000337.1:0-3625 GCA_035333265.1 Anaerolineales bacterium | reverse complement strand
ACTGCATCAGACACCAGCTCCATCACAAAACCTGCCTCCAGGGTCATGTTTGGGGGAGTGCTTGCCCTGGCAGGCGGGTTAATCAGTAACATCATCGTGGCCTACATCTACGGTGCAGGCTCAAGCATGGATGCCTACCTGACCGCAATGGTGATTCCGACCTATATCCAGATCGTTTTTTTTAGCAGTCTGGCTTTTGTGGTCATTCCTGTTTTTATTGAGGCGGAATCCAACAAACGCAGCGACGATGCCTGGGCGCTGGTTGGTACATTTTTCTGGATTACATCAGTAGTCCTGCTCCTGGTCTCGGTCTTGGGCTCGATCTTTTCGAGATCCATCATAGGGCTGGTTGCACCGGGTTTTCAGGGTGGCAAGGTAACGCTTGCATCCAATATGTTGGCCATCCTCATGTTCAGCACACCCTTCACGGGGTTGAGCATTCTTACCGTGGGAATTCAAAATGCGCGGCATCATTTTTTCTGGCCTTCGGTGGCCCCAGCGGTTGGTTCACTGGTTAACATCGTTACTCTCTTGCTCCTTTCAGGTTTCATTGGACCGCTGGCCTTATGTTGGGGGTATCTTTTGTCTGTCATCACCCAGGCAGGCTTTAGCGTGATCCCGGTTGTCAGGCATGGCTGGAAAAAAATCCTGCCGCTGAATGATGAGCATGTTCGTAATATTGGCAAAGCCATGCTGCCGCTGATCGTATTTGGTTTGTTCACCTGTATATCTCCAGTGGCGGTTCGATATTTCTCCTCAGGCCTGCCGGATGGTCAGATCGCCTACATGGGGTATGCGAACAAGATTTCAAACATCTTCGTGATTTTTCTGGCATCGGGCATCGCGGCTTCTATCTTCCCATCCATGGCAAGGGCATTTGCCCAGGACGGTCTCCCTGGCCTCTCGAAGAAAAATCATTTCGGTTTGCGCCTGTCCTTTGCCGTGGCTCTTCCGGCGGTCATGGTCGTTGCCGCAGTGGATATTCCCCTCATTCGCATCTTTTTTGAGCGCGGTGAATTCACCGAAGCCGATACGATAGGCGTCAGCCAAATCCTTTTTGCCTTCCTTGTGGGCGATGTTCTGTTCCGTATGGTTGGCAACATTTTTGAACGGGGATTTTATACGCTCAAGAACACGGTTACACCGCCGTTGATCAGTTCCGTTTTTGTAATTATTTTTATTGCCACAGCGCACTTGGTAGTCACTCGCTGGGGATACGTGGGGCTGGTCTGGGCGAACGTTGCCCGCCAGGGATTCGATATTACTACAGCCGGGATTGTGCTTTTCCGAAAATTCCCAAAAGAGCAGAGCGAACATCTGACTGGAAGCATTCTCAGTTATCTGCTTGCCGCCTGCGCCTCCTTCCTTTGTGGACGGCTGGTTCTGTCTTCTGTGAGCTTTATCCCCGCCTTTATCCAACTCATCCTTGGCGGTTTATGTAGCGGTGGGGTTTATCTCGCCCTCCTTTATTTCATCGACAAACCCATGCTGACCTCGATCTTCGAACTCTTTGATGTGCGTTCCTTCCTGGGAAAGTTCCAGATCGGCATTAACTGGCTGACCCAACGAAAACCCTGGCCCAATGAAAGGAGTCAGCAATGAGCCAGAGATTCTTGCGCATGAAGTTGGGTGAAGGATCAAGCCAATGGGACTGAAACAGTATTCGGCTTGGTATGAGGCGAAAGACCGCTGGGTCATGGCTGTCGCCAGGAAAAGGAATACCTTTGATGTATTCCTTCTTCTTCCGATTCTGGCCGTGTGTGTGGATTTGTTCACGCCGTATCTGATCTGGATCGGTGTTTTGCCTGCTCAACTTCGTTGGGGATCACACGCAGCCCTAGCGGCCATGATCTTGGTTTCGATCTTTCGTATGTTGGGCTATAACCGTATTCCACTTTCATTTTTGGCAATAGCCTGTATTTCAGTGTTTTGGAGTTATATCGCCATCGGCCACGGGCAGGGATTGGCATCCACGGTTTGGGGGGTGTGGCTGTTATTCCAGTTTCCGTTTGTGTATCTCTTCATGGTTCTTCAGCCTGAGCCGACAAAAGGATTACCGGAATATCTGCGTTTGTTTTGTATTTCGATCCTCGTCATTGAGGTGGTCTTTCAGATCGTACAATTTGTTTCAGGGGTCGTGCCTGGAGATGATCTTTCTGGCCTGTTCGGCAGGAACGGCACCGGAAATTTGGTGTTGTTCGACCTGCTGGTCTGCTGTATCTTCTTTGGAGATTGGATCATGACCCGCAAGCCGTTCGGGTTGTTGGCTGGGTTGGCCTTATCCCTGCTTTCAAGTGTATTGGGAGAGATGAAGTTATTCCCTGTGGCTGTACCGCTTATTGGGTTGATATCGGTTGTGATCTACGCTGCCAAGTATCGTTCTCCGGGGAAAATGTTCGCTTATTTGTCTATGATCGTGGTCACGTTGTTTGTATTTGCCTCTCTTTACAATATGATCGTGCCAGAAGCGGGAAATTCAGATGCATCCTTGCAATCTTATATAACCAACCCAGCCAAGTTGATGAAATATCTTAATCAGGCGCAGAGTTACGCAAAAGGGGAGGATGTGTACACCGATATTGGCCGGGGCTTTGCAGTACAGCTTGGCTGGAAATCAATTCAGAAAGATGCGCTCACATTTCTCTTCGGGTATGGAGTCGGGACACGCAGCGAAAGCCAGGCTTTGGGGACGGCCGGATTGGCGCTGACGACAGATTATCTGGGCATGTCGGTTGGCACCAGTCTACTGGTGATCATGCAGGAAATGGGTGTGGCCGGACTTATCCTATTAGCTGGTTTCATTTTATGGACGATCTTTGCCCTTGCGCGTGATATTCGCTCAGACCCCGGCTCTGCGGCGCTTGGACTGCGCTACGCCTTGATCTTCTTTTCCATTCTGTGGCCGCTCTGGCTATGGTATGCCGTTACCTGGACGATGCGTGTACCCATGCTGCTCTATTGGTTCTCGTTGGGATATGTGTTCGCTGAATCGCGTCTGACCCGTAAGAAACTTACCCGATCTCCTGCAATGAAAACCTTTAAATGGAGGGAAGCATGAACAATCCAACGCAAGCGAACCGGCCGCCCTGGCTGGTGTGGGTCTTTTCTGGAGAGATCTCCAAGGTGTTGGATGCAGCCACCTGGCTGGAAATGACAAAAGAGATGCGCCAATCGGGATGGAAGGTGGATCTGATTTCAGCTGGCCCGGATGGGAAAAAAACGGTTCAAGATGTTGAGGTGTTCTGTATAAACGCACCAGACTTTTATTTCATTCGTCATCTTGTCCTTCATATGCGCATCATCCCTTATATTCTTCAAAATTGGAAACAGATCGATATCGTTCTATTCAATCAAATTTCATTACTCTGGTTTCTTCCTCTGCGTCTGTTGAGCCTGTTCCGCAAAGACCGTCCCTTGTTTATTATGGATACCCGTACGGTCCCAATGGAATCGATTCAAAAAATGACCATAAAGGACCGGTTGCGTGGAAGGTTTTATTTCCTTATGAACAATCTCGCCAACCGCTTGTCTGACGGTCAGACGGTTATCACCCAACACATGGCAGATCTGTTGCATATTCCTTCCAATAAACTTTTAGGGGTATGGCCATCCGGGGTGAACTTGG
>DAOQPR010000336.1:0-3629 GCA_035333265.1 Anaerolineales bacterium | reverse complement strand
TTTGGGAAAGTCAGCGCATGGACTTTGGTGAATATCACCAAAGTTGACGAGGACGAGGGTTCTCCATTGCGAAATGGAGTTAACCGATTTGTTGTTGAAACAGGGATAGACCCTGAGTGAAAACGTCAGATTGGGAAAATCGAAAGATCAGCGGAAGCCCTCCGGGTAGCCATAACCCGTCATACTTTCCCTCCAAAAGGACTCTGTTTGTAATATCGGTTGAGCGATCATCCGGTCAAGAGGCAGAGGATGGCAGGTCGTTTGGGTCGAGCCAACAGGTGTCGGCGTAGTTCGAGGCGTGTGGGTGTCGGCTCTCAATCAAATTAAATTTGGAGGAACCCTACTATGTGTGGAATTGTCGGTTATGTCGGTCCGAAGGATGCGACCCCGATCATCATGAACGGCTTGAAGCGCCTGGAATATCGCGGATATGATTCCGCTGGCGTTGCCGTCATTAATAACAATCAAATCGAAGTGCGCCGCGATGCAGGAAAACTGCAACAATTGGTGGATTTACTGGGTAAATCACCTCTGGTTGGAGCGCCAGGAATTGGGCACACCCGCTGGGCAACGCATGGTGCGCCATCTGCCCGAAATGCACACCCGCATGTGGGCAATACCGGCAAAATGGTAGTGGTGCATAATGGCATTGTCGAAAACTTTTTGGAGTTGAAGGAAGAGCTAAGCGCAGAAGGCGTGACGTTCAACTCGGATACCGATACAGAGACGATTGTCCATTTAGCTGAACACAATAAGGCGGCAGGCATCTCCTTTGAAGAGGCGGCCCGCCGGACGTTCAAGCAAATTGAAGGGGCAAATGTGGTTTTGTTACTTTCCACGGATGAGCCGGATAAGATCATAGCTGCACGTATCGGCAATGCCGGTGGGGTCGTCGTTGGCCTGGGGGATGGAGAGAATTATCTTGCGTCGGATATTCCGGCTATTTTGGAACACACCCGCAAAATGATCTTTCTTGAATCAAGACAGATGGTGGTAGTAACCAAGGATTCTGTGCGTGTGGAAACCATTGACGGCGATGAAGTCAGACCTGAGATCCATACCATCTCTTTTGATGCAGTTTCAGCAGAAAAAGGCGAGTACCGCCATTTCATGCAAAAGGAAATCCATGAACAGGTGCGGGCGTTGACCGATACGCTTGCCGGGCGTGTGGATTTTAAGGAAGGTCGTATTCGTCTGCCGGAATTAAATCTCACTCCTGAGCTTGCGAAACGCATTCAGCGTATTTATATTACGGCCTGTGGTACAGCTGCCTATGCTGGCATGGTTGGCAAGTATCTTATCGAGAAGATCGCGCGAGTTCCAGTGGAAGTGGTTATTGGGTCTGAATTTCGTTACAGTGACCCCATTGTAGATGAGAATACGGTGATTCTTGCCATTTCGCAGTCCGGTGAAACAGCAGATACCCTCGCTGCTATGGAAGAAGGCCGCAGTAAGGGCGGCATTGTGTGGAGCGTTGTCAATGCGATTGGTTCACAGGCCATGCGCATTGCGGACGGATTCATTTCCATGCAAACCGGGCCGGAAATCGGTGTAGCTTCCACCAAAGCATTTACAGCTCCATTAGTAGATCAGTATATGTTGGCTATTCTGCTGGCTGATCTGCGTGGCGTGATTGATGAAAAAACACGTCATGAGCTGGTATCTGATCTGCGTCTCGTGCCAGATCTCGTTGGCCGGGTGCTGGATACAGAAGCTGAAGTTGAGAAAGTGGCCCACGCGCTTAAGGATATAAAAGGCTGTCTGTATTTGGGACGCGGCATCAATATGCCGATTGCCTACGAGGGCGCGCTTAAACTCAAGGAAATCTCGTACGTCCATGCAGAGGGTTATCCGGCCGGTGAAATGAAACATGGCCCGATCGCATTGATCGATGAGGAAATGCCGGTGCTATGTCTTGCCCCCAACGACCCCTGGCATGAAAAAATGATCTCGCAAATCCAGCAAGCCAAGGCGCGCGGCGGCATGGTGATCGCAGTGGCCACAGAAGGCGATGATCTGGTAAAGGGAATGGCCGACCATGTTTTGTGGATCCCGGAAGCTCCCTGGATGCTTTCCCCCATTGCAACGGTCCTGCCATTGCAATTGCTGGCGTATCACATTGCCGCCATTCGTGGTTTGGATGTGGATCAGCCTCGAAACCTGGCAAAGAGTGTGACAGTGGAATAACCCGGTTAAGATACAAAACGGCCTCCGGAAATTTCCGGAGGCCGTTTTGATTTTAATCACTCGCCCATGGAAACGGCCATTACGTCGTAATAGGTGCCTGCGCCAAAACCGTCAAAGAGAATATGGTCACCAAGCTTAAATTCCGGCAGTTTTCGTAGAAAGGCAATGATATTGGAAGCAGCGCTTACATTGCCGAAATCGTTCAAGAGCCAGGGCATGGGGAACTCAATTCCCAGCTTTGATAAATGCTTGGCCTTCAATGCATTGATCTTAAAGTTGGCATGATGCACAATACCCATGGTGATGGATTTTCCTGAATTACCAATCTTATCCATCAAACTCTGATATTCACGATAAACGTCCTCAACCACCTGCACACCCGTACGGACGAACAACTTCACCATACCCATCAATCCGGCCATTTCGATGGATGCGCCATCTTTCGGCTCATTCATCAATCCAGCTACGCGAATATTATTGCCTTCCTGAACCACATCGAGAAGGGTTTCAGAATCAGTGTCGGGATGCGAATGGGGGTAATACATTTTCACCGCCAATAGACCTTCATTATCATAATTTTCAAAGGTCTTTCCCACCAGGAGTTTGATCGTTTCACCAGGGATGATCCCAATAACGCCCATCCCATTCCCAAATAGTTGGAGGGCATTTTTATCCTTCGCACCGCTTGTGAACCGGCTCAAACCCTCTATTCCGCCTACCAATACTTTCTTTCCGTGCAGGTACTCGGCAACATTGAGCTGACCAGGTTTTGAAAGTTCAGGATTGAGCGCCAAATGCAGAGCACCCATGGAGCCATCGCAAGCTTTGTGTACGCTGACCTTTAATGCGCTTTCTGGAATCCCCGCCATGCTTGAGATCTTATCGAGATAATCTCCTGCAACAGGCCCACTCATTCCAATCAGTACGCCAGCCACATCCGAAGCGTCCCAGCCGCAAACTTGAATGGCTTTGCGCAACAATCGTGCCCCAACCTCCAACTCCAACTGGAGGTGATCATCTTCAGCCAGAACTGGAATGTGTTGACGATAATCAAATCCCAATTCCGACAGGTTAAGTATGTCGTCAGTATTCAAGGGCGCACCCAGGCGTTCTTCCACAAAGGAGGGCAAAGCATCATTACTGTAAGAATTGCCCCAGGAACCAAAAACACCGCCAATGCCCAATTCACGATTAAAAACGCTTTGCAGGCCAAGTGGAACCCCACCAGCCACGGGGATCGTGGATTTCTCCACATTGGGGCGATCATAGAACGATACAGCATCTGATCTTTCGGTCATAATATTAAACTCCTTTTCCTATAAAACCCCTCCCGCTTCAAAAGGTGTCATGGAAAACCCGGGGTAGAATTGGGAAAAACCGAGAACGGAGACTATTTCATGCGCCCCGATTGGGATTCTTATTTTTTGAAAATCGCCTATGCA
>DAOQPR010000335.1:0-3666 GCA_035333265.1 Anaerolineales bacterium | reverse complement strand
AGAGCGAACTTGCCCATGCTTTCACCATAGAAAAGAAACACCCAAATGGGATTGAAGACCGGCTCAAGCGTACCGATCAGATTCGCCTCCAATGCTGGAATGTGTTTGATGCCCTTGCTGAAAAAGATAAATGCCACCCCGATCTGAACGATGCCAAGGAAAGCAAGGATGAGAATGCTGTTCACCGTCCAGGTTTCTTTGAGAACAAAGGGGAAGCCGAAGGTGGCAGTGACGAGAAAGGCAATGAGGTTGCTCTCTGCCGGATTTCCATCTTTTTGCGCGCGGAAGGCTACCATCATGATCGCCCCGGTCATACCGCTGAGGATGGCAAGCAGGTTGCCCAAGAAACCATCGGCATTAAGGTCATCGCCGAAGAACAATGTCAGCCCGATGAAGATGACGACCATTGCCAGCCAATCTGTCCGCGATGGTTTTTCACCGAGGAACCAATAGGCCAGCAAAACCACGTAAATGGGCATGGTGTATTGCAGGAAGATCGAGTTCGCGGCCGTTGTCAGCTTGGTGGATGTGATGAACAGGAACTGGGTCAGGATGAACATCGCTGCTGCCAGTAACTGCCACAGCCCAAAGCGGGTAGGGAGGCGGCGCAGATAGATGAGAAAAACGATGGCGGCGAAGAAACTGCGTCCGGCCAGGATCGCCACCGGCTGCCAATCCAGTATTTTGACGAACAATCCGCTTGTGCTCCACAGAATGGCGGTGATGATGAGATAAAAAATCGCCTTGCGGCGTTCCGAGAGAGAGTCCATGAATTTCCTCGTAAGAGAATTTTAATAACAAAATTAGAACCTGGGTAAGCCCCTAGCGTATATGGATTATACTGGCCGATAGCTATAAACTGAAAAGGAAAACCATTATGACCACCCGATATAAAATCCGTCAAAACCTGATCTCCATTGGAGATGATTTCTGGATCGAGAACGAAGAGGGCAAAAAAGTCTTCAAAGTGGATGGCAAAGTTCTGCGCATCCGTAAAACACTGGTCTTTGAAGATGCCAAAGGAAAGAAGCTGGCGCAGATCCAGGAACGCCTGCTGACCATTAAGGACACCATGGTGATCGAAGATGCCGATGGCAAGGACATTGCCACGGTCAAAAAAGCGCTAATTACGCCATTCCGGGATAAATGGGATGTTAATGTAAAGAACGGACCCGACCTGGATGTGCAGGGAGATATTCTGGCGCATGAGTACAGTGTTAAGCAGGGTGGTAAAAAAGTGGCGGAGATATCCAAGAAATGGTTCCGGCTTACCGATACCTATGGGGTCGAGGTCGAGGAAGGACAGAACGATATCTTGATCCTGGCTGTTGCCGTGGCTGTGGATATGATGGCACATGGGGACGATGAAAAGAAGAAAAAGAAGGATAAGGAAGAGAAGAAGGACCGTTAGCGCCCAATCAACTAGGAGATGTAGGGTAAAAATGCCTGATGATCTTAACGATCCAACTTAATCGTTTAAGTTATACCCAGCCCAGATAAGAATGAAGACTTTTAGAAAAATTTTTTTGTCCTGTAGTATTGCTGTATTGCTTCCAGCCTTGTTCCTTGGAACATTTGTGTGGAGGATGATGTGGCGCTCTGTTGGCTTGCGTACAGGTGAAACCTGCGCAGAGACCTTTCAGCCATTTGAAAAAGGGGTGTATTGGAATGATGGTGAATGGCATCATTACGTTGATTTTCATGTGGATGTGACCAACCCACGCGAATATCGCTGGCGGATCACCGAGGCTCCCATGCCATCCTCCGTCATGCGCAGGTTTTCAAATGAAAATACCCTGCGGGTGACCTACCGCTGGCCGGATAATTGGAAGGACCCCTTCCCATTGGAACGCTGGGAGGTCTGCCTGCTACATACTTAAGTCTGAAGCGGGGTTATTTCTTAAAGCCCAGATTTTTGGCGATGATCGAATCAAGTGTGCGTTTGGGGAGCAGGGACTGAATGAAATTCCGAATCGGATTACCGGGTTCGATGGCATATCGAACCCGTGGATTGGGGGAGGTGAGTGCCGTCCAAACGATTTCGGCAACGGTTTCCGGCGGGAGGCCCTTTTTGCCCTGCTTCACCATGTATCTTTCCACTTTCAGCCCGGCTTCGTAATAATCTGTATCTTGGTATTGGGTGGAGGCATTGGCCTGCTCTGCCTTATCCCAGATGGGTGTGGCAATGGGGCCGGGGCCAATGATGATGACATCGATGCCATATAAAATCAACTCGCGACGCAAGGTTTCAGAGAAACCCTCCAAACCATGTTTGGATGTGACATAGGGGCCGAGGAAGGGACTACCACGTTTGCCGCCCACCGAACTCATGTTGATGATACGCCCCGGCTCACCGCGCAAACTGCGGTCTGCTCCCAATAAAGGGGCAAAAGCTTTGGTGACGATGAGAACGCTGACCAGATTCACTTCGATCTGATGGCGGAACTCGTCTGTAGGCATGTGGATGAGCGGGGCGGCAATGGCAATGCCTGCATTATTGACCAGCCCGAAAAGAGTTTCACCCTGCAATTGTTCGCGCACGGTTTGTGCCGCGGCTTGAACGGCTGCTTCATCGGTGACATCGAAGATCAAAGGGATGAAGTTCCCGCCAAATTCACGGGTGAGGCGTTCGGCATCCTCCTGTTTGCGGACACTGCCAAAGACGCGGTATCCTTTTTGGAGGAGGAACTTTGCCGAACTCCAGCCAATCCCTGTCGATACGCCGGTGATGACAACACTTTTCATGAATGGATATTCCTTTTCTGTTATTTCTTCTATATCAAATTTTATTATTGGTGAATGATCGAAACGCTGACTGGCTGGGTTGGTCCTGCTCCGCCGCCAGATGCGCTTGCATTGTTGGAGATCGAGGCTTTTGCCAGGTCATCTGCGGTGACGGTGTAGGTGGCGGTGCAGGTGACGGTTTGATTGGGGGCAAGGGTGGCGTTGGCATCTCCGCAATTGAAAGGCACAGCGCTGACCAATCCATCGGTGATGGTGAATTGGGCGGGGCCCAAATTGATCGTTCCGGTATTTGTGATCGTATACGTAAAGGTGATAACCTGTCCGGCCGCATTATAGGTTGCCGGGTTGGGAACGATGCTCAATCCGATCTGAGCGACGCTCTTGGAGATCGATATACTGACTGCCGGGGATGAACTGGCACCGCCGCCGGCTCCGGTGGCATTGTTGGAGATCGAGGCCTTGTTCATATCATCCGCAGTGATGGTGTAGTTGGCCTGGCAGGAGACCGTTGCATTGGTTACCAGGCTGGTGTTGGGTGCGCCACAATTAAAGGCAGAGGCGCTGATAAGGGTGTCCGTGATCGTAAATTGTGCAGGTCCCAGTGTAGCCGTACCTGTGTTGGTAATAACATAGGTATAGGTGACGATCTGCCCGGCGGCGCTGTAGCTTGAGGCGCTGGCCGTTACCGCCACTTTCAACGTTGAAGTGGTATTGGTTGTGTTGGAGACCTGGAAGTTCATGCCCGCAGTGTAGTGAGGCACTTTCACTTCACTGCCAACATTCAATGTGTTCGAGTTGACATATTGGGTGAAGCCCGGGTCGGCACCATACAGCGAGGCGATGGAAGTCCAGGTATCACCTGCTTTAACGATGTGTTTGGTTACGCAAGGTTCTGGCGGGGCATGAATGGCTCCATTGCTG
>DAOQPR010000334.1:0-3672 GCA_035333265.1 Anaerolineales bacterium | reverse complement strand
CGCCCATGTACAGCGTCAGCGGGTATCCAAAATTAAGTGTCGCGACCAAAAGCAGCAACAAGCCCACCCTGCCATAAAAACGAGTTGACAACTTCTCGATCATGTTCATCCTTTGATGATCCGCTCGCCTTCATAAAGTTTGATGGCAACATAAGTAAACGCTATCGAAAGCAAAATGGTCATCGTCGCCGAAATTAGGATATTCATTCCCAGGATCGGTTCAGAGCGCAGGAATTGATTGATCAAAATCTGCTGTCCAAAGGTTGGGATAAGCATCGTCCATAAAGCTGGTTTGACCGGGAGAAAGGCGAGGGCAATACCCGGCAGGGAGGGAATCAAGCCGATGAAGGGTAGATAGGTCCCGGCTTCCTTAGTCGTCTTGGCAAATGAGGCGATCAAGGTCTGAATGGCACAAGCCAAAATGACGATCGGCAGGCAGATCAGGAAAATCGCCACCAGTGCGCCGGTATCCAACCCGATCTGCACGCCAAGCAGGTCTTCTACAGGCAGAATCTGAAAAATTGCAGCAAACCCGGCCAGGGTTATGACCAAATTGAGAATGGCAAATGGCATGGCTGAAAGCATCTTGCCTACAGCAACAGAGCCACGCGGAAGCGGGTTGATCAGCAGGGGTTCGAGCGAACCACGCTCACGCTCTCCTGCTGTGGCATCTGTAATGACTGGTGAAGCGCCATTGAAAATCGCAAAGATAATAAAGTAGGGCAGCATCGAAAGAAAGATCAACGCCTGGCTTTGGGGTGTTGCAGTATCCACCTCCACTACCTGCACTGCGCTAATCACCTCCGGGCTGACTCCACGCAAGCCCAAACGCAGCAAACCGATGTAATTGCTATAGACTTCAAGCAAATTTTGCGCCCGGTTGATATCCGACATGGCAGATTGGCGGGTGCTATCAAAAACGAGCTGTACCTTGGCGGTTTCACCTGCAGAAAAATCCTCGCCATAATTGTCCGGGATAATCAGGGCCACATTGATATCCCCTGCAATCACGGCAGCCTCCGGGTCGGCAGGCGCGGAGTCGATGATGACATCCTGCTGTTCAAGGAATGCGATCAGACTGGGGGCATTTTCAGCACCAGCTACTGGCAATTGCAGGGGCGCTTCGGCTTTTTCGCGAAAGGTATTGCCCAAAAGCATGATCATCCCGCCCATGATCAACGGGCCGAATAAAGCCCAAAAGAAACCGGTCATCCAACTGCGCGTATCACGCAGATTATCAAGAATTTCCTTCTGAACGATCACCCAGATCTTCTTCATCGCTCCAATCCTTCTTCCGAGCCAATGGCAGCGACAAAGGCATCTTCGAGGTTTTCTCTACCGGTCTGCCTGCGCAGATCATCTGGGCTGCCCGTAGCAGAAACTTCACCGCGTGAGATGATGATGATCTTGTCACACAATGCCGCCACTTCCTGCATGATATGACTGGTGAATAAAACACATTTCCCTTCATCGCGCAGGCGTTGAATGAAATGGCGCATCGAACGCGTACTCATCACATCCAAACCATTCGTTGGTTCATCAAGCAGAACATTCTTCGGATCATGCACCAGGGTACGTGCAATGGCTACCTTGAGTTTCTCACCAGTGGAAAATCCCTCCGTCCTGCGATCCGCAATGGATTGCATATCAAGCAGGATTAAAAGCGAACTAATCTGCTTTTCGAGAGCCTCCCCTTCCAGGCCATGCAACCGCCCATAGTAGCGGATATTCTCACGGCTTGTCAGACGTGGATACAAACCGCGCGCATCCGCCAGAACTCCGATCCGCTTCTGCACTTCAAGCGGATTCTCGCGGATATCAAATCCATCGACTTGTGCCGTTCCGCTTTCTGGTTTAAGCAGAGTGTACAACATGCGCAGGGTTGTGCTCTTCCCTGCACCATTCGGGCCTAACAAACCCGTGATCTGTCCATCCGGTGCGGAGAAGGAAACATTTTGAACAGCTTTTATCTTGCCAAATGATTTTGAGATACCTTGTACTTGAATCATAGGATGACCTTGTTTTATTATGGACGCGGCCCGCTGAAATCGACAAAAAAAGGCGGCGGCTCAATATTCTCCACGCAAGTTGTATCCAACTCATTTATGGATGCACTCTCTATAAATGAACTAAACAGGTTGGTACTGCATCGACTGGAGAGATTACCGTGCCCCATGTCAGAAAAGACCAAGTGAAGTTCGTTTGCCAGGGTTTCAGCAACCAGATCGGCATGTCGTGGCGGCGTGATCGGATCTGAAGCGCCGGAAAGGATCAAGGTCGGAACATCAGATACAACCGATTCTCGAAACTCCGGCGAGACTTGTCCCTTTGGCCACGCATCACAGACCTCCACAAAATCCGTGGTGCGGTCGCCAAAGACACTACCGGCACTGCGTTGAGCAGCCTCGCTTGCAGAAATCAGCGGCGCATCTTCGGTACAGGCAACAGCGTAGAACATGCCATCGTACAAACCTGCATTGACCAAAAACGACTGTGAGATAAGCGGCACATAATTTTCCTGCGCATATGCCTGATGAATCGAGAGTGGCAATGTTGCCACAAGGTCTGGCACATAAAGCGTACTATAGACCATATTCATAACCAGTTTGCGGGTAACGGTCAGATCAAAAGGTTTGTTGGTCAATGGATGCGGCAGGGTAATATCCACAGATGCTTCATCCAGACGGGATAACAGACCATCGAATTCGCTTCGCAAGTTGGGGAATTCGACACTGCAAGCTTCATCCACCTCACACCGCGCGAAGAACTGATCCAGCGCTGCCTGCCCATCTGCCGCCGAATCCATGAAGAGGATAAAGCCGGGGTCTACCACCGCGTCAAGTGTCAGCGTGCGGACGTGTTCCGGGAACATACGCAGATAGGTCAACGCGGCTCGTGTCCCGTAGGAAGCTCCATATAGGTTAATGGTTTCATAGCCCAATGCCGCGCGGACTTCATCCAGGTCGGTCATGGCAATCTCGGTGGTGTAAAAACGGACATCTGCATCGAGAGTTTTAGGGCAGGCCTTAAGTTTTGCCATCGCCTCTTCGTCATCCAGATCTTCATCTTTTTCGGGGTCTAAACAGCGCAGCGGATTGGATTTGCCCGTGCCGCGCTGGTCGACCAGCACAATGTCGCGATCTTCATGGATTTGGGTGAGCAATGAAATCATTGCCGGAAAGGCCTCGACCGCCGATTGGCCGGGTCCGCCTGCCAGCATGAAGAGCGGGTCTGGCTGTGGACTGCGTTTGATGGCAGGAATGACGGCGATGTTCAGCTCGATCTGCCGTCCATCGGGATGTGTACGGTCTTCGGGAACAGTCCATGTGCCGCAACGTGCATCCACCTGGTCGCCGCTGGCGGAGGTTAATGCGCAATCTTCCAGCGTGAGGGAAGGCTCGGGGCGGGCTGGCAGGTTCGAGGGCGAGCAGGAGGCGAGAAAGGTCAAAATGAGCAGTGGTAAGTAGGAGAGTCGTTTCATATTCTTTTCTACGTGAAAACCCTGGTTACAATGCTATACTCAAACGGGCAAATCATATCATGTCTAAAAGGAAGAACCTTGGCAAAAATCCTTCTGCGCCCAATTGTTAACACCGACCTGCCCATTCTTTTTCAACAACAACTTGACCCTGAAGCAGTTGCCATGGCAGCCTATCCATCCAAAGATCGCGG
>DAOQPR010000333.1:0-3682 GCA_035333265.1 Anaerolineales bacterium | reverse complement strand
GAATGTATGCGGGAATTTTCCACAATAACAAAACTGATGCATCGCCGAATCAGAATCCTGACTGCAAGCATTACGCTTCTTTTCGTGTCGTTGGCCTGTGCAACCCTTCTGGGGCCTCAACCGCCACTGGGGCAGACATCCCCCAACCCTATGAGCTTTGAGGTGCCCAATCCCACTCCAACCCCGCAGGCAGTGGTGGAGTTTTGCCCGCCGATTACCGATGCGATCATTCAATTGATATCTTCCTATGACGAAAAGAAGGACATCCAGTTTTTGGATGGATCGTTTCTGCTTGTATCCTATTCGATCGTTGGCGAAAAATTGAACGACCCATCCTACACCTCCATTTCAACTGAATTTGCCCCCTTGCGAAATGACACGGAAGGACATTTACGCATTTGGAATTATTTCCGCGCCTTAATCCCGGCGGAAGAGCGGAGCATGTTGGGAGAATATGCCATCGGCACAGACGGAGATGGCGGCCATTTGGCGGCGGTGGGTCAAAGCAATGATGATCCCAACGAATGGTATTTGTTCGTGGACATTGCCGATACCGTGGATTACTACGAACTTACCTATACGCTGATCCATGAATTTGCCCACCTGCTCACGCTTGGCCCGGAGCAGGTTCCGCCCAGCCTGGCGGTCTTCGAAAACCCAATGGATGAGGATATTTACAACCAGGAACTCTCGGACTGTGATACCTATTTCCCAAGGGAAGGCTGCGCAAGACTGGGTTCTTATATTCAGGAATTTTATGACCGCTTCTGGGCGGATATTTATCAGGAATGGCAGAATATTGACCTGGAAGAAAATGAGGAGGTTTACTACCAGGAACTGGAGGATTTTTATCTAGCCTACGAAGACCGTTTCGTTACTCAATATTCTGTCACCAATCCGGAAGAGGATATTGCGGAAGCCTTCTCTTATTTTATTTTCAGCCCCAAACCGTCTGGGAATACCATGGCCGAAAATAAGATTCTTTTCTTTTACGAGTATCCAGAATTAACCGAACTGCGGACGGTCATTTTAAATAACGTCTGCGAAAAATTTCCAAAGGAATAACAATAAAACACCATGAATACATTACCAATTATTGAATCTTATTGGGTCGAGGAGGACCGTTTTCTTGCCGGAGAATACCCCGGTAGTTTTGACCCGGAGGAAGCCCGAAAAAAGCTTGAACGATTTATTGAAACCGGCATTCGCACCTTTGTCGACCTGACCCAGCCGCATGAACTTGTTCCATATGAACCTATTTTGAAGGATTTGGCAAAGGTCTACGAAGTCTTACCCTTTTATCATCGCTTTGCCATTCGGGATCATGGCGTGCCGTCGCCACAGACGATGAAGCACATTCTCGATACTATCGACCAGGCCATTGGAAACGGCAGCCCGGTTTATGTCCATTGCTGGGGAGGGATCGGTAGAACCGGGCTGGTAGTAGGTTGTTATTTGGTGCGGCATGGGGCGTCTGCTAGCGAAGCGTTAAAACGGGTGAATTCGTTGTATAGAACCCGGCCTGAGAATATCTTCATGCCGAATTCGCCGGAAACCTATGAGCAGATGGAATTTGTCCATAATTGGCGCGAGGTGCCGGATGTCAAACATAAGTCGCAGCAGAAATTTTGTGAGGGGTAGCCTGGAATGGGTAGACGAAGCTTGGGCGATGAAAAGGCTTCTTGGCGCGGGTCAACTGCCAGTTAAGTTGGAGGCGGTTTACGAGGGGACGGGAAACGCTTGAGCAGGACAGATTCTCCCTGGCAGGTTTTGGTTCAATGAGAAGGTATCAGATAAGCTGAGACTTAAGAACGGGTGGGCGGCTGGAGAATTGGAAGTATAATTTTGTAGAATCATTTGGAGGCACGATTGGAAACTTTGGAACAGGAAACACCGCAGGCAGAGGAAGCTCCCCAGCCTGCTGAGGAAAAAACAAACTGGAAGCGTTTTGCGCTTGATATTCTTGAAACCCTGGTTTTGGCTGTTGTTCTATTTCTGGGCATTAATGCTGTTTCGGCTCGTGTGCGTGTGGATGGATATAGTATGCAGCCCACGTTGGAGGATGGCGAGTTCGTACTGGTGAGCAAGTTAAGTTACACGTTTGGCGATTTTAATCACGGCGATATTATTGTTTTTCACTTTCCGCTCAATCCGGAGGAGGATCTGGTAAAACGTGTGATCGGCCTGCCCGGCGATCATGTGGTTGTGCAGAACAATCAGGTCTTTGTTAATGACCAGCTCTTGGACGAACCGTATATTGCCCAGGCTCCGTTATACTCTGGGGATTGGGTTGTACAGGATGGTTATCTTTTTGTGTTGGGTGATAACCGCAATAACTCGAACGACTCGAAGGATTGGGGTATGCTGCCCCAGGAGAATGTGGTGGGTAAGGCGGTGTTGATCTACTGGCCGCCGCCCATGTGGAATGTACTCGACCATCCGGAGGTTTTTGCCTCCCAAAAGAGCTACCCATGAATCAGGTTGATGGACAATACCAATGTAGCGAGTGTCATGCGGGTGTCATGCAGCCGCGCCGCATCACCTATTTCACCTGGCTTGGCAGGGAGTTGATTTCTGTCCCGAATTTTCCGGCCTGGTTGTGTGATGTATGCGGCCGACGCGAATATGATGAACGATCCATTCAGTGGTTGAACATGATCCTTGACCCAAATGCCGGGAAACCCACCCGATCAACCCGGTCAACCCCGCCTCCCTCCCGGCCCCCGGCTGGCATTCAACCTCCGATCTCTGAATCCTAACGTTTGATCTTATGTCACTGGATACTTCTCCCCGCACGCAGCGTTTTGTTCCTGTGGATGTCCTGACCTCTGGCTATCGGCTGGTTGGGAAATTCGCAGTGACAACGCATGGGTCGATGGGGGTTTTGAATGACTCCACTCATTCGGTCGTAGAGATCTATGATGCGCGCATGGCACGTTTGCACATGCCAACCAAGCTGGTCGATCATTTTGAAGTGGTGCGTACATTGAAGGGCAAAGTCCATGCCATTTGCATGGCTCGGCGTGAAGATTTAGGCCCTCATGCGATTGTGCGCGGCGGGTATACCAATGTCATCGAATACTCGTTGCGGCTGGCAACGTCGATGTTTGAAGTGGTGGGGACGATGGAATTGCCCGGGCGTTTCGATTTTGCATCTTTGGTTTCGGAAGGCTCTCGTGAATTCTTACCGGTCTTCAATGCAACGCTGACAGCAATTCTTATACCGAGTTTGCGTGTGGAAAGCCCGGCGATCTTGATCAATCGCCGTATGGTCGACCTGATCGCCCTGGCCTCCCAGCGCATTCGTTCTGAAACCAACCCCTGATTTTGCTTGACGCATCCCGCAGTGAATGATAAAATCTCGCCCGCTTAAGAAATGCCCCCATCGTCTAGTGGACTAGGACGCAGCCCTTTCAAGGCTACGACCGGGGTTCGAATCCCCGTGGGGGCACAATTGGCAAAGACCGCTTCATATGAAGCGGTTTTCATTTTAATTATTCAGCCCTTTCATACCATCGAGGTACGCGAGGCTACGACCGGGGTTCGAATCCCCGTGGGGGCACAATTTAGCAGCGACCGCCTGAGAAGGCGGTTTTTGTTTTAACTCAGCCCTTTCATAACAATAATCTAAGAGACCTTTCGCTATCGCTCAAGGGATAATCTACCCGCATCTATTTTTACT
>DAOQPR010000332.1:0-3688 GCA_035333265.1 Anaerolineales bacterium | reverse complement strand
GGGCATCGAAGCCAAGGATCTGCCGCATATCTTCGACCGTTTTTACCGCTCGACTAATGCGGTCAGACAAACCAAGGGGGCCGGGTTGGGGTTGTATCTGGCGCGGGCGATTATCGAAGCGCACGGCGGGCGCATTTGGGCAGAATCAACCAATAATCTAAATCAGAAGACTGGCGCAAGAATTTGCTTTTCACTGCCCAGATAACAACCCTACCTACGGGTCTCCCAACGCCATTGGAGAGCAAGGTAAAATTATCTCAAAATTCCATATAAAAGGAAACGAACATGCCCAAGTCCATCCCCGCTAGAAGCAAAATTAATAAGAAATACACCTGGAATGCCGAAAGTGTCTTCAAATCTCAAAAAGATTGGGAAACTGCTTTGAAGGCAGTGATGAACGATGTGCCCAATGTCAAAAAGCATGAAGGGAAACTGGGTGATGGCCCGGATGCCCTTTTAAAGGGCATTGAAGCTGTAGAAGGCATTTTACATAAAGCCCAGGTGGTTTTTATGTATGCTCAATTTGAGTATGCCGTGGATACCACAAACCAGGCCTCGGCCGCCATGGTTGGAAAAGCCCAGGGTATGTTTGGTCAGGTTGCCGCCGCCGTTTCCTTCCTTAATCCGGAATTGCTCCAGATCGGGCAGGATAAACTGGATGAGTGGATGACCCAAAATAAAAAGCTTGCATCCTATCGCCAAAGTTTCCATGACCTTTTCCGTCAGCAGGCGCATGTACGTTCGGCCGAGGTGGAAGAGATTCTTGGCATGGCCGCAGATCCATTTAGCGGTCCCAGCAACAGTACCAGCATGCTGGTGAATGCAGATTTCAAATTTGCCCCAGCCAAGGACAGCAAAGGCAGGAAGATCGAAGTTACCCAGGGAAATTATTATTCGACCCTGCTTGAGCATCAGGATCGGGCGGTACGAAAATCAGCTTTTGAAAGTTATCACGACAAGCATGTGGAGTTCAAGAACACGTTGGCGGCCAATCTTTCCACATCCATCAGCGCCAATGTGTTCAACATGCGCGCGCGCAAATTCAAGACCACACTGGGCGCATCCCTGTTCAATAACAATGTTCCCGAAGAAGTCTTTCATAATTTGATCGACACGTTCAAGAAGAAACTTCCGGTCTGGCATCGCTATTTCGAGATCAAGCGCAAAGCATTGAAGCTGAAGAATATTGAATACTTCGATATGTGGGCGCCAATCGCTAAAAAGAAAGTCTTTATTCCTTTTGAAGAAGGAGTTGACTATATTAGCGAAAGTCTCAAACCGCTTGGCAGCGAATATGTGGATACTCTGCGTAAAGGTTGTTTGAAGGAGCGCTGGGTTGACTCAAGTGTAAATCAGGGCAAGATGAACGGAGCCTTTTCGTATGGATCACCGGGAACACATCCATTTATTATGATGTCGTACACCGATGAAGTTGGGAGCATGAGTACTCTGGCGCATGAACTTGGTCATTCCATGCACTCATATCTGACGTGGAAGAACCAGCCACTCGCCTATTCCAATTATTCGTTGTTCGTGGCGGAGGTGGCTTCAAACTTCAACCAGGCCATGATGCGCGCCCATTTGCTCAAGACCATCAAGGATAAGAATTTCCTGATCTCCTTGATCGAAGAAGCCGTGAGCGGGAACTTCTTCCGTTACTTCTTCCAAATGCCGACCCTGGCGCGCTTCGAACTGGAAACGCACCAGCGTGCCGAACGAGGCGAACCTCTCACCGCCGATGCTTTGCAAAACCTGATGGCAGACCTGTTCACTGAAGGCTTTGGTCCCAAGGTGAAAATCGACCGTCCGCGTGTGGGTATGGTATGGTCAACCTTCTCGCATCTCTTCGCTGACTATTATGTCTATCAATACGCCACAGGCATCTCCGGTGCTCATGCCCTGTCGGCCCGTATTTTGCGTGGTGAACCGAATGCGGCGGAAGATTATCTTGGCTTCCTCAAGGCAGGTTCTTCAGCCTATCCGCTGGATGTACTCCAGAAAGCCGGTGTTGACCTGACCACTCCCAAACCAGTTGAAGAGACCTTTGCTATTATGGAAGGTTATATTGACCGGCTTGAAGAGTTGATCGGGTAGTTTTGTAGTCTTGAAGTTGGGTGGTTGAGTAGCCGAATCGCCAAGCACGCATCACGAATTGCGTATTTCGTAATTCGTGATGCGTAATTCGTGTAAAATGGAGGTCGACTTCCCAATTTATCGCTTGTCTCATAATTAAGTAAATCTTTTGCTGAAAATCAAGAAGGAAAATCCAAGTTTTTGTTTACTAAATTATGCGAGACTCTGTAAAATCATAAATCTGAAAACGGAAATCCATAAATGGCTCAAACTCAAATTGCATGTCCACGTTGTAAACAGATGATCCCGGCCAACGTCGAGCAGTTGTTCGATGTAACCGCCGACCCGCAGGCCAAGCAGAGGATGCTCAGCGGGCAATCCAACCACGCCCGCTGTCCATATTGTGGCTACCAGGGACGGCTCGCCACGCCCGTTGTGTATCACGATAATGAAAAGGAATTATTGCTAACCTTCTTCCCGCCGGAATTGGGGCTGCCGGTCAACGAGCAGGAGCGGATGATCGGTCCCCTTATTAAACAGGTGATGGATCGCCTCCCACCAGAGAAGCGCAAGGGTTATTTGCTTAAGCCGCAGGCCAACCTGACGTATGAGTCGATGGTCGAAACCATCCTTGGCAAGGACGGGGTAACGCCGGAGATGTTGAAGGCACAACAGGATCGCGTGCAATTTGTTGAACGGCTGATGCAGGTCACCTCAAAGGATGTTCGTTCAGAGTTGATCAAACAAAATTCGAAGATCATCGATGAACAGTTCTTTGCATTGTTCAGCCGCATTGCCCAAAGCGCCATGAACAGCGGACAGGAACAGGCAGCGCGCATCTTAATTGACATTCAAACGCAATTGCTCGAAGAGACCGAGTATGGCCGTCAGTTGAAGGAATCGGTTGGGGAACTGGAAGCAGCCCAACATGAATTGCAGGAAGCGGGGCAGAGTCTGACGCGCGAAAAACTTCTGGATTTGGTTCTTGCTTCAAATAAGGACTCAAGAATCCGGGCGTACGTCTCTTTGGCACGCAATGGCATGGATTATGTCTTCCTCCAAACCTTGAGTGAACGGATTGATCAAGCCTCCGGGGAGGAAAAAACTCGCATGGAAGGTATCCGCGAGAAATTGCTTGGCTTTATCAGCGACATGGACAAGCAAATGGAGGCGCGATACAAGCAAGCCCAGCAATTCATTGAGTCCTTGCTGGCACAGGCAGACATCGAACAGGCCACACAAGCGAATATTGAGAACTTCACGCAGGATGCGGTGGAGATCGCCCAGCAAATGCTCAGACAGGCCACCGAAAAAAATGAATACGAACGCATGGGAAAGCTGCAAAAGATGATCCAGGTTTTGCAGGCAGCCAGCGCCCCGCCGGAGATCGCCATCATCGAGCAGTTGATCCAACTGCCGGATGCGGCCACTGTCGAACAGGCCCTGACCCAAAACCCGGATATCGTCACTCAACAGCTTCTCGATACGCTAACCGGCCTCTCTACGCAAATGGAGTCGCAAGCCGATAACCCGGAGGCCAAGGCGATGGGGGAGAAATTGAACGAGATTTACAAGATAGCGCTCAAGCTGTCGATGAAAAAGAATATGGGATAAA
>DAOQPR010000331.1:0-3701 GCA_035333265.1 Anaerolineales bacterium | reverse complement strand
CAAAAAGTTTACTTAATTATGAGACGAGCGATAGGTTGAACGGCTGTTACTTTTTCATCTCATCGTAGCGGGAATGCAGATCCATGATGTACGTTTGCACATCGCCGAGATGTTCGTAAGTCTCGCTCTGCACGATGAATGGTTTCTTGCTGGCTTGCATACATTCCAGGCTTTGGTCGGTTAAGAGGATATATCCATGCCAACCCATGGATTCAGATACGCTGTTCTTGGCTAGCCTATGAATCAGCGTAACATCTGACCCTAACAGGTCGCGGATCCCTGCCACATGCTGAAGGATGTACTCCCCATGATGGACGAGAAATTTAATATCCAGGCTGAGAATGGCCTGACAGGCTTTACACGGACAGGTTGCCCGGTTTTGAAGGGCATAGGCTGAATCTCGAAAAGTGGAGTAGGTGTTGTCGATCAGGTCGAACAAGGTATTACAGCTGGCTAGTTGATCTTCAGGCAGATAGGCAAAGACCGCATCACCCTCCAGTTTGGCGATCGTGAACAGGTTGGCAAGTTTTTCGATGACGGCTTCCAGAAGAATGGAAATGGCCTTTTCAGCGTGTTCGATCTCAGTTCTGGCGACGAAGGATGTGTACCCCGAAATATCGGCAAGCAATAAATACCCTTTTTGCGTTTTGCGTTCCATGGTGCTCCTATTATTAAATCTTTGCGATAAAACATCCTGACCTGACAATCAAGCTGCAGTTCATTGTCAGGCCGATCCACTTGATGGAAACAGTAACAGGCCTAAACGAAGGAAGGAGGCGCGCCAGTTATATCGAAGTTGGATCCGGGGCAGGCTTTATGACTTCAGATGCACTTCGATAAGTCTTGTTGATCGTATAGTAGACAAGCAGCAGAACCCCTGCGATGATGGTGGGGATCATCACGTTAAGATACCAGGATTCTATTCCGAACAGGTAATTTCCCCAGGTCAACGTCAACTGGTTATGGAGAAATCGCGGTAGCAGTTCTGTCACAAAGACGGATGTGTTCCATGGAACGACCATGCTCTGCTGATTGGCGGCCAGGATGAACAAATGAAAATAGCGGAACGGGGTGGCGCTGGCAACCAACATTGGCAGAAATGAGAGAATGCCAAGAACCAGCAACAACCCGTCATATTTACGGGGGAAGAAGAGCAGGAACATGGCGAAAAACGGCAGGACGGGAATCACATAGCGGATCGTAAAGGTATCTCCACCCCACCAGACTTTCATGCCGGAGACGAGCAAGAAGTTGACGATAATGATGAATAGGGATGTCCAGAGTTCGGCCTGCCATTTTGAATTTCGATACAACGCGATGATGCCGAACAAGGCCATAAACAGGATCGGGGATACAGTGAAGATGCCTGTGAGGGGATGAACGGTCATATAGAGCAGGGATTTCAGGTTGGGCCAGTGAAAGCCCATGATGCCCCCCTCGTAGGTGTCTTGAAAATCAGCATAGCTCTCGTATGCAACACCGACGGATAGGGGGGAGCCGAAGCAGATCCAGTTGTAGGAGGCGAACAGGATGAATGGGAGCAGGCCTCCCAGGGCAAACCATAGGACAGACCTCCAGTTCCAGAATGTGCGCTTTGACTTGATGACAACGGCCATGTACCCGATGAGAAAGATCGCGATCAGCGGGGAGGTATATTCAGCCAGGACCATCAACCCGATCAACAGGCCGCTCAGGAAGAGGAGGCGAATGGTAATGGGTTGGTCGAATTGCCTGACGGGTATCCAGATGGCAAACGCGGCAAAGGCCAGCAGGGCGGCCAGTGAGTGGCCATAAAATGACCCGGCATACGGAAAGATGGGTGTGCCCAGGGCAATGCATAAGGCGACAATGACCGCATGTCGTTTATCCTGCGTGACCTGGAGCACGAGAGCATAGATCAACGGGGCGAGGAGCGCGGTCGGCAGGCTGATGGCCAGCATTGTGACCAGCATGATGAACAAGTCGGTGGGCAGTGCCTGACCGCTTATTTCATAGATCGGCAGATAGACGAGCACGCCCAACAGGGAGGCTCCAATGGCCTTGTCTGAATAGTAATGGCCGTTGACATAGGCTTTATCCAGCGTGAAGAGTTCGCCTTCATGATATTTGTCGATGGAAAAACTGCCTTCTTCGACAACGGCTTTAACCAGCCCCAGCCGCGATGCAATGTTATAGTCGAGCGGCCTGATGAAATACCCATAGAAGGTGAGGGTGATAAGGAATATAAGGAATAAATTGATTTTGTGAAGTTTCATTTGTTTTATGCGTCTGTCTATATTTTTCTCACTGTGTGGATTCTACTTCACAAACCGTCCTCACAGACAGACTTTTCGGAAGGTTTCCTGTAAGAATTTATTGGGTTATACCATCCGTGCAAAGGGACGCCCAAATTTTTACGGAGATAAGCATGAGTGAAGTAAATGATAGAAATCAAAAAGTGATCGAGGAATTTCGCGCCAATCAGGGGAAGGTTGGCGGTTGGTTCGAAGGCAAGACCCTGGCTTTATTGCATACCAAAGGGGCGAAAAGTGGAGCCGAACGGATCAATCCACTGGCTTGCATCAAGGATGGCGAGCGGCTGGTGGTGATCGCCTCCAAGGGCGGCGCGCCATCCCACCCGGACTGGTACTACAACGTGTTGGCGGATCCCCAGGTGACGGTGGAATTCGGCACCGAGATGTTCCCGGCCCAGGCTGTGATCGCGGAGGAGCCGGAACGCAGCCTTCTGTATGAAAAAATGGTGGAGATGATGCCTGGGTTTGATGAGTACCGCCGCAAGACGTCTCGCGTGATCCCGGTGGTTGTGTTGACCCCCATAAAGTAGAGAATCAAAAACGGTCTCGCGGATTTTATGCCGTGAGACCGTTGCTCCATTAACCTTTTTTCTTGCGATTGGATTCGTACTCCGCCCAAAGTTTGGCGATCTCTTCCCTGGCTTGCTGACGGGTGTACCCGTATTTGACCTGAAGCATGGTGACGAACTTATCGAACTTCACTTCGGCTTTGTCCACTTTGGCGAGATCGTATTCGACCATCAGACTCCAGCGGGCGGTGATCTCCCCACGGATCAGTTTCCAATTTTCTTCGAATAGGGCTTTATTCATGGTACGCTCCTCCTCGGGGCGTTGTCTTTTCAGTTGAGTTGGGAGTTTTATGATTTCGTTCCCATCCATCTCCCCATGAACAGGTATGAAAAAATATTCAACTCTTGGATATGTTCATTGTACTATGATAATGGGAAAACAAGGAATCGCCCCAAATACAGGACAAAAACGGTCTCGCGGATGGGAGCTTCTTGAGACTATTTTATAATGTCATCATGATACACATTCAAACGGACAGACTCACTCTTCGGCAATTTGAATTGAAAGATGCAGATTTCATGCTTGCGTTGCTAAATGACCCATCCTTCATTCAAAATATCGGTGACCGTAATGTGCGGACTCTCGCCGATGCGGAGAAATATCTCGAAAATGGATCGATGGCGAGCTACGCCAAGAACGGCTTTGGTTTGCTCGCCGTCACGTTGACTGAAACCGGCGAAACCCTCGGCATGTGCGGACTGATCAAGCGCGATGCCTTGGAAGATGTAGATATCGGCTATGCCTTCCTGCCGAAATTCTGGTCGAAGGGATATGCGATTGAGGCAGCGCAAGGCGTGATGAAATTCGCCAAAGAGGTCATTGGACCAGAATTTCGGC
>DAOQPR010000330.1:0-3707 GCA_035333265.1 Anaerolineales bacterium | reverse complement strand
CAAGTCCCGATTCAGTTTTGGCAAGTTCACTTTGGATGGTTACCTGAAGCGCAGAGAAAATTTCCTTGCAAGATTCTTTTTTGTCATTTGGACAGACGAACACTGCTTCTGCGTCACGTGGAATGGCATTACGCGCTGTCCCGCCTTTGAGCGTGGATAATCGAATGGGAACGTTGCGTTGCATTTCATCCAGCACCCGAGCGATGAGTTTATTGGCATTGATGCGAAACTTATTGATATCTTCGCCTGAGTGGCCGCCTTGTAAGCCGCTAACCTTCAACTCAAATGCGACTTCATTTTTCTTTTGCATTTCCCACGTGACAGGCAAAGTGATGTTAACACTCCCACCGCCCGCACAACCTACAGTGAACACGCCTTCTGTTTCAGAGTCAACATTGATGAGCGTCTTGCCGAAAAGCAGTGACGGGTCGAGATTATCCGCGCCGCCAACGCCTTGTTCTTCTTCAACGGTCAGAAGCAATTCCAGCCGCGGATGCTTGACCGTCTCATCTTCCACGATGGACATCATCAATGCAATGCCAATACCGTTGTCCGCGCCGAGGGTGGTGCCGTTGGCTCGCAGCCAGTCGCCTTCGCGGATCAGTTGAATTGGGTCGCGCTCAAAATCATGCGTGGACTCGTTTGTCTTCTGCCAGACCATATCCATGTGACCTTGCAGAATCAGCATGGGGTGGTCTTCGTAGCCCCCACTGGCAGGGACGTAGATGACTAAATTCCCCGCCGCGTCGGTCTTGGATGTGCAGTTGTGTTCCGCCGCCCAAGTAATGAGCCAGTTACGAATGCCTGCTTCGTATTGGGTACCGCGCGGGATGGAGGAGACTTTTTCAAAATTGGAGAGGATGAGTTCAGTCGGGTTCATGAAATTTTCCTGGGTCGCCTTGTTTTCTCATGGCGACCAGTTTACACACTATTTTCTATTTTGCATATAGACCTTGGGTATGTGCCTTATAATGCATCCATGTCAACAACAGTTTTAGCCACGAAACTTTATATCCCTCCACCTCGGCCTAAAATTGTTCCGCGCCTCCACCTGATTACCCAATTGAATCAAGGCCTTCACCGCAAGTTGACTCTCGTCTCTGCTCCTGCTGGTTTTGGTAAAACAACATTGGTCAGTGAATGGGTCACAGGCTGCGGGAGGCCTGTTGCCTGGCTGTCATTGGATGAAGGGGATAACAACCTGCCGCAATTTCTCACTTATCTCATTGCTGCTTTGCAGATGATCGTTCCGAACATTGGGACGGATACACTGCGCATGGTTCGATCGGCGCAACCGCCATTGAATGAATCGATTCTGCATATCCTACTCAATGAGATGGCGAGTATCACCGACCCTATTGTCCTTGTCCTGGACGACTTCCACTTAATTGAAGATAAAGAAATTGGTAAGGCTCTGATGTTTTTACTGGAGCGCCTGCCGACTCAAATACACCTGGTGATCACCTCCCGTGAAGATCCAAACCTCCCGTTGGCTCGGTTGCGTGCGCGCGATCAATTAACTGAACTGCGCGTCGCAGATTTGCGTTTTACCAACTCCGAATCCGCCGAATTTCTCAGCCAAGGGATGGGCTTAAGCATTTCAGAGGAAAATATCTCTGCACTCGAAGCCCGCACAGAAGGCTGGATCGCCGGATTGCAACTGGCCGCCATTGCCCTGCAAGGGCCTATGGCTATGCAGGGACATAAAGATATCAGCAGCTTCATAAAATCCTTTACTGGCGGCCACCATTTCGTGCTGGATTATCTGGTAGAAGAGGTCTTACAACAGCAGTCGAAAGAGGTCCAGGATTTCCTGCTATGTACTTCCCTGCTCGACCGCATGTGCGGCTCCCTTTGTGATGCAGTACTCGCTGATTCTTTGGATTTTGGGCAATCTACACTGGAACGGCTGGAACACAACAATGTGTTCATCATCCCGTTGGATAACGAACGGCATTGGTACCGTTATCATCATCTCTTTGGAAGCCTATTGCGTCAGCGGTTGGGACAAAGCCGATCATCCGATCAGATCGCTCAATATCATCTGCGAGCCAGCGTGTGGTTTGAGAATAACAATGATCCCGCTCAGGCGTTTCACCATGCCGTCTCTGCTGGAGATTCCAACCGGGCAGCGATGCTGGCAGAAAAATACTGGCAAGAGATGAATGAAAGTTTTCAGGCTATGGCGTGGCTTGGCTGGGTGAAGCGGCTGCCAGAGGGTATGATCCGCTCCCGTCCTGTGCTTTGTACACAGATCGCCTGGGCTCTTATGGATATCAGCGAAGTAGACGCCAGTGAGTCTCGTCTGCGTGATGCGGAACGATGCCTGGCTAACCCAGCGGATGAAATGGTTGTCGTAGCCGAAGATCAATTCCGTTCGTTGCCAGCCAGGATCGCGATCGCCCGAACGTACAATGCTCAGACCCTTCAAGATTTTCCGGCCGCTGTACAGTACGCGGAACTGGCGCTCGAACTTGCCCCCAACGAAGATCATTTTATGCGTGCTCAAACCACTGCTATTCTGGGAGGCACATACTGGGCGAACGGTGATCTGGATGCTGCTTGTAAATCCATGAGCGGATGGATTGAGCATGCGCAGAATTCCGGCAATTTTATTTTTGCCATTGCCAGCGGATCTGGAAAGGCGGATATCCTGACAGAACAAGGAAATCTGCGTGAGGCGTTAAGGACCTATCAACAATCATTACAACTTGCCGCAGAGCATGAAGCAGATTCGCAGAGAGTCATTGCGCATCATTATTTGGGGTTGGCAATGCTCTACCATGAGATGAATGACGATGAATCTGCCTTGCAAAATTTTCAGAAAAGCTTGGAACTGGGTCAATACTCCACCTTGCGCGACTGGCAATATCGCAAGTGCCTTGCTCAGGCACGGCTGAAAGAGTCGGAAGGGGATCTAAAGTCGGCGCTTGATTTCCTGGATGAGGCAAAGCGCTTTTATGCCAGATCTTTAATCCCAAATACTTATCCTGTTGACGCTATCAAAACGAGAATCCATCTTAAGCAAGGGCAATTGCTGAAAGCAGAACAGTGGGTACACACACAAGGTCTTTCAGCAAAAGATGACCTCAACTATCTTCGTGAGTTTGAACATATCATCCTGGCACGGGTGTTGATCGCCAAGTATCAGAGCAATCGGGAAGAGCACATCATTCTTGATGGGCTGCACTTATTAGAACGCCTCTTGAAGGCTGCGGAAGACCAAAAGCGAATGGGGAGTATGCTCCAAATTCTGATGGTGACGGCTCTTGCTCACCATGCGGCTGGCAGCACAACCCAGGCATTCGCTTCGCTGGAGCGGTCTTTGCAACTTGCTGCTCCAGAAGGCTATATCCGAACCTTTGTAAATGAAGGCGAACCCATGCGGGCGTTGCTCTCCGCTTTTCAATCGTGGCTCGAAAAACAGCCTCGCAGCCAATATCAGGAACTGCGCGCTTATATAAGCAAACTCCTGTCAGTGTTTGCCCAACCGACAGGTACCAGCAAACCAGGTTCCGGCGCGGTCGAGGCGTTAAGTCAGCGTGAGTTGGAAGTGCTACGCCTCATCGCCCAGGGACTTTCGAATCTTGATATCAGCAAGCGGCTCTTCCTCGCCTTGAACACTGTTAAGGGGCACAATCGAATTATCTTTGACAAGCTACATGTCCAAAACCGCACCGAAGCCGTAGCACGCGCCCGCGAATTGG
>DAOQPR010000329.1:0-3731 GCA_035333265.1 Anaerolineales bacterium | reverse complement strand
AGCCCCTGCCAGAGCAGAAAAAATTTGTAAATTTATTATGACCGACCACATAGCAATTCACATAAAATATGAGAAAAATTCACATCGAGTTCTTAGCGTGCATTCATCACTTTTTTGGCAAATTCTCAGGTTGATTTTCTATACTACCCTTATTCAACCAGACCGGTTGAAGAAAGGAGTGCCTAGCGACCTTAATCGCTTCAGTGTTTCGATCCTTGAAAGGAGGTGCTTACACGTAGCGTAAACGCAGTTTTGTAAGAAAGTCAGGCGTCCCTCGTAGTGATTACGAGGGACGCTTTTTATTTTTTATATTCGTTCTTCACAAGAAATTCACATTCTTCACAGAATTTATACAAATGGTTCTTGGTTTTTTCACAGGCTGGTCTCCTACAATGCGGGTGTTCGAATAAATCATATTGACATATCGCCCGCGAATAAAGTTTGCGGGAAACGAAAGGAAACCTAAAACCATGAACGCCTCAACCAAAACCAATCTTGTTCTCGACCTGACGATCTTCAGCGCCTTCCTGGCCATCGCCAGCCCCAAACTGACCGGCAACACCATCCATGAATGGCTGGCAGTGGCATTTGGCGCCGCCATCGTGGCCCACCTGCTCTTCCACTGGAAATGGCTGGTGAATGTGACCACCAAATTCTTTCACAATCTGTTCAACCAGTCCCGTTTAAATTTTGTGGTGGATCTGCTCTTCTTCCTCGTTATGACGGCCACGCTCCTAAGCGGGTTGATGATCTCGAAAGATATCATGTCCTTCCTCGGTATTCAGTTGAACGTCAGCCACAGTTGGGAAAGCCTTCACCGCCTCGCCTCTGACGCCTCTGTTGTTCTGCTTGGCATTCACTTTGCCCTGCACTGGAAATGGCTCGTCACCAATATTGGCCGCTATATTGTCAGCCCGGTTGCCTCCATTTTCAAGCCGCGCGAACAGAAACCTGTTATCACAATGACCCTCCAAACCTCAAAGGAGAAATAACCATGAAGACCATTCTACCGATCCTTGTCATTCTACTGATCACAGCCGTAGTTTCCGGCGGAATCTATGCCCTGGTTGAAAACACCAGCCTCCTTTCCAGCAGTGAGGCGGAGCACGGAGTGCCTCCTCAAATGACCAGTGCCGATGGCACATCCTTCCAGCCAATGGAACGCCCGGATGGCGGCGACGATCATGATGCAGCCTCCTTATCACGTGGGCTGGGTGAAGTTGGTGTACTGCTTGCCAAAATTACCGGCATCACGTTGATCATCCTGACCATTCAAAAAGCGCTGGGAGCATTTCAGAAACATAAACCAGCCGCTGCACAGTTGCAGTAATAAAAAACATATGCCATCGCAAGCCAGGCTTGCGATGGCACCGATGAAAAGAGGAACTCATGAAAAAAACAATTCCGGCATTGATTGCCGCCCTGTTGATCACCGCCCTGCTTGGCGGCAGCATGGTTCTGATGGGACAGAATGCCCTGGGAACCTCCAGTGCCAAAGCAGAAGCAGCCCAGGCCACCCAGGTTTCGGCAGAAACGGTGGCGCAATATGAGCAGGTGCTGGCACAGTATCAGCAGCGCGAAGTTCAATACCAGGCGCTGATCGAGCAGGCATCCCAGCAGATCACGACCGCCAATCAACAGATCGACCTGGCAAACCAGCAAATTCAGCAATATCAATCCCTGCTTCAGCAATTGCAATCCAATGGCCTGATAACCGTCGCCAATGACGGAACGGTCACGATTAATCAGATCAGTCAGTCGCCGTTCGGTCAGCCGCCTGAAGGTGAACATCACGGAGGCACGCACTAATGAATATCTATCGACAGATCCTCAAAATATGGATCACCGTCACCAGTGTGATCGGCTTTGTTGCCGGGTGGGTCTTTCTCAGCCGCGCTGCCGAACTTGAAGAAATAACGACCATTGGAAACACGGCCATCAACATGCCGGAAATGCCCTCCCTCCCAACCCTGGATGGAAGCGTAACAGACACCTCCAACCCCGGCAATGTCCAAAGCTTTACCGTCAATACGGCACCTCAAACAAACTTTACCCAACCCATGCGCACGGGAGGTTCGTAATGCAATACCACTCTTTCCGCGCCATGAATACCTCGATCGTATTGGCGGCAGAAGGTGAACAGGTTGACGAGGCATTTACAACTGCGCAGGCCTGTATTGAAGAAGGCGAGAAACGTTTTACACGTTTCTCGCACGATAGCGAATTGATGCAACTCAATCGTTCCAGCGGCACGTTGTTCAACGCCTCTGCCGAAATGATGGCGGTGATGTGTGCAGCAGTCGAATATCATCTTGCCACAAAAGGACTGTTCAACCCCGCCATTCTGCCGGATCTTAAAGCCTTGGGATACGATCAAAGCTTTGAGACCATCCTTTCCTGCGGGGTAAGGCAATACTCGTATGACCATTTATGGGTCGATGCATTGCCTTTTAGCGAAATTAACCTCGACCTTTCCCGCAATCAGATCCTGTTGCCGAGAGGAATGCAGATCGATCTGGGCGGTATCGCCAAAGGCTGGATCGCCGAACAAGCTGCACGTCAAATGTCGCGTTATGTCCCAACCTGCGGAGTCAACGCAGGCGGCGATATGTTCCTGATCGGCCAGCCGGATGGACACACTCATTGGGAGATCGGCCTGGAAGACCCTTTTGACACTTCAAAAGATTTGATGACCCTATGGGTGGAAGATGGCGCCGTGGCAACCTCATCCACAACCAAGCGTCTCTGGACTCAGGGACAATTGCAACGCCACCATCTCATTGATCCTCGCTCAGGCCAACCGGCCCAATCCCCCTGGGTAAGCGTCACCGTCTTTGCACCCAATGCCGCCCAGGCAGAGACCTTTGCCAAAGCCATCTTGATCGCAGGAACGCAGAATGCCCAAGCCTTGCTCGACTCCGCACCTGATATCAGTTTCCTGGCAGTCGATGTAGAAAAACAACTCTGGAAAACCCCAACCGAGAAAGAGAAAATTCATGACTATCTATAAAGAAAAAAAAGCGGATGCCCCCATCGACATTCTTGTCGTCATTTCCATCCTGGCAGCCGGGGTAATGGTGCTGGCCGTGGGATTGCTTGCCCTGCAAACCCAGGCTGCAACCTCGGCCATGCAAACCATCACAAACTTTTTCGCGCTCGATAGTGTCCACATTTGGTGGTACATAACACGCGCTGCCGGGTTAATGGGCTACCTGCTCTTTTGGCTTTCCACTGTATGGGGCTTTGCCGTCAGCAGCAAGATCTTCGATTCATTTTTGGAGCGCATGTTCACCTATGACTTTCACGAACATCTTTCACTATTAAGCCTGGGTTTTGTCGTTCTGCATATCCTTGTCCTGCTCGTTGAAAAAGTGGAACCATTGAGCCTGGCGGAAATTCTCGTGCCATTTGTCTCCGCGTATCGCCCCTTCTGGACAGGCATCGGCATCATTGCCTTCTACCTGACCATTTTAGTAACCGTCACCTTTTACATTCGCAAATGGATCTCCATGAAGACCTTCCGGGTCATTCATTACTTGAGCGTGGCTGCCTATGTTGGCGCCCTATTCCATAGCATCTATGACGGTACAGACACCGTCCTCACCTGGGTGCAGTGGATGTATGGCGGCACAACCCTCGTCACTGTGTTCTTCCTTGTCTATTGGCTGGCCCTGCTCTGGCTGCGCAAATCAGAACAGACGCCCGCCTGATTTCATCCACGAAGGAACATG
>DAOQPR010000328.1:1290-3748 GCA_035333265.1 Anaerolineales bacterium | reverse complement strand
CTTATCGAAGTGCATCTGAAGTCATAAAGCCTGCCCCGGATCCAACTTCGATATAGAGAGGAACATCCCATGTTCAGATCCAAAAGCAGACCGATCATCACTCCACAATCGGAGCATCTCAAACTGGTCGGTACCCTGGCCATGCTGTGGGGCAACGACGGATTCGACGTACCGCCCATCGAGCAGACATCCATGATCATGGGCATGGGTCTGCATGACCGCGGCTATGGCTACCTGGATAACTCTCCCGTCGGCGGGATGCGCGACGAAGAATGGGAGGTCATTGCCCGCCGTGGTTTCGACATGGAATGTTCGGATATTGTCGCAGACACCATCGTCAAATATCATTTTCGGCGGCTGGCAAGTTACGGCAAGACCGAGATCCGCCAGACATTGCACGCCGATTTCACTCGAGGCATCGACGAACAGCTTCAGAAACACAACCTATCACGGACTTTGTTCGAACACATCGACCGCATCACCGACCTGCTCGACAGCCTTTCCTTCGAACTTTGTTTTGACGTGCCTGCCCATGGAGCCATCGCCATCTTCCCGCGCAATAATGAAGACCTGGAAACCACCCTGGAATATCAAGTAAAAGACGGGGAGATCAACGTTTCCCCCTGGCCCTTTTCGGTGGATGAACACCGTGGATATCTCATCGCCTACCGCCAGGAAGGCTACCCGGAACGCCTTGACCCGTTCATCCTCCCTTATCATTTGAAAAGAATATCTTAAGCGCTGCCCTCGTAAAGCAAAAACGACCCCGGAATGGGGTCGTTTTTATTGGGTTTTGTTCACTTACTTGTTTTTTTTCTCGTTCACTTGCACACGCTGCATGAGATGTGAATCGAGGGGCTTTTCGCTGGTCTTAACCAGCGCATACAAAACCAGGAAAATCAGAGCGGTTATTAGAAATTGAGCAAACATGGTTATTTCTCCTACATCAGTTCAACAGTATATCCATTATTTCAATAATTGGATGGGGATTTTCATCCCAATCCTACCCTGAATTTGTCATTTTTTCGTTAACACTTATGAAATTCTCCTTTTCAGTAATGTTTGGAGGGGAATAGTGCCTTATTTTTTGAGGCAAAGGGTCAAAAAATGGGGTTGAAAAGCTAACGGGCGGGTCGTATACTGGTACCATCCAATGGAAATTGGAAAGGAGAGACCATGCACGTTCACCATTCCGTTCTATGCATCACCCCGCCGCACATGCTCAACCAGATCATCCGCAACGGCACAGACGAACAGCGGAACCTGGCACAACGCACCCTGCTCGATTCGCAAGCCATGCGCGCACGGCGGGATACCCTGCGGCAAAGGCTTGCTTCTACGCTGCCGGTTCAGGTGGGTGCGGGAAAGAATCGGGTGGCTTATGATGCCCAGCAGGGCTCGCAGCTGCCCGGGGTCAAGATACGAGGCGAGGGCGAACAACCCTCCGAAGACCCGGCAGTGAATGAAGCCTATGATGGCTGCGGCTCCACCTATGATCTATTCTTCTTTGCCTTTAACCGCGACTCGATCGACAACAAAGGCTTGAAACTGATCTCCACTGTTCATTATCAACAGGGATATGACAATGCCTTTTGGGACGGCGAACAAATGGTGTATGGAGACGGCGACGAAGACCTGCCCATTACCCAGCGATTATTCAACCGCTTCACCAAATCGCTGGATGTGATCGGCCATGAACTGACCCACGGGGTGACCCAGCATGAGGCCAATCTGGCATATACCAACCAGCCGGGCGCATTGAATGAATCGATGTCGGATGTGTTCGGCTCGCTGGTCAAACAGCATCAGCGCAAACAACTGGCCGATCAGGCCGATTGGGTCATCGGCGAAGGCTTGTTCACGTCCAACGTAAACGGAGTGGGTATTCGCTCGTTGAAAGCGCCGGGCACGGCCTACAATGACAGCATCCTGGGCAAGGACCCGCAACCCGCGCACATGAAGGACTACGTCAACACGGTCGAAGATAATGGCGGCGTGCATATTAACTCGGGCATCCCCAATCACGCTTTTTATGTGGTCGCGCGCGAGCTGGGCGGGTTCGCCTGGGAGAAGGCCGGGCGCATCTGGTACAAGACACTCACAGAGAAACTGAACGCCAATTCAAGTTTTGCCGACACGGCCAACCTCACCTATCAGGCCGCCGCAGAATTATTTGGCGCCGGGAGCCTCGAACAAAAAGCGGTGAAGACCGGCTGGGCCGAGGTAGGCATCACCCTTGCCGAAGAAGTCGCCAACAACGAAGGCTGTTTCTCTTCGGTCATGCGCTCATTGGGGCTGAGGAGCTGACCATGCGAATTATGTTCGAGCAAACCGGCGGGTTGATGGGAAGGAAGACCAGCCTGAACGTGGAGTTGGACAGCCTGCCCGATGCCCAAGCCAGGGCTCTGCGCCTCCTACTTAACCAGGCCGGGTTCAACCTGCCAGACCTTCCCCCCGC
>DAOQPR010000328.1:0-1273 GCA_035333265.1 Anaerolineales bacterium | reverse complement strand
GATGACTCGGCCCGCGACCAATTCCATTACAAGCTACAGGTCGAAAGCGGAGCGTATACACAAAGCGTGCAGACCGGTGACACATCCATGCCCGATGCCCTGCGCCCGCTGATCGAGGAACTGACCCGCCTGGCACGCTCACAACAAAGTACCTAAAGCATTTCAAAGCATCACTTGAACCCATAAACAAAACACACCCGCAAAGGAATTTTGCAGGTGTGTTTGTTTTATACCAACGTTATTTTATTTTTCCACACTAAAGCCATGCATCAGCGCCGAGTTGACCACGCCCCATTTTGCCTGAAGCGCCGGGGATTTTTTATCGCGCAGGTTGAGGATGAGGCCCTCTTCAAAAGGGGCAAAGGAATGCAGGCTGAAGTCGGGGGTGGAGCCGTCTTCATCGGAGTAGAGCGTGCATTCAATGGAGAAATCTCCGGCGTAGATCAGGGTTTTGATCGGCGTCTGAAAATCTTCCCAGGCGTCCAGCAGGGCATCTTCGGCGGGCGGTTCGTTTGACCAGATGGCGATAACTTTGTCGAAGGAAGGCAGCAGCCAACGCTCGAAGCTGCGAGGCGGAACGTCGAGCACGCCCAGGGATTGGAGGCGTGCATCCAAAAGGGTCAGGCAGCCGCCGCTCGGGTCGTTGGGGTCGGCATCGAAAGCAGCAGAGAGGGCAAAGCCGCCTTCATCCAATCCTTCGATCAGAAACTGATCTGTAAGAATAAAAATGCGATAGGGAAGGTCTTCTGTGGAAGGTTCTGTTTCGTCTTCTTGATTGCCAAAGAACATGAGGAGTCTCCTGTGGGGTATCCTGGGTATTATAGCCAGAGATCGTTTGCGACCAATCGCCAATCTGGGGGATATTGGTTATAAGGATGGGCTGCCGCCTGTAATATCCCTTTATGCACCCGCGTCTATACACAAACTTTATATATGGAGCATTCGCGATGAAATTATATTACTGGCATTACGGCGTGATCGTGAGCAGTCTGGCTACGGCCATTTTTCACATTATGTGTTTTCCCTATTTCGGCTGGTTCGACTCGATCGTCCTGAACGGCTTTGGTTCAATTGCGCTGCTGGCGGCTTACTTTTTACCCCTGCCCATCCTTCAGAAGAATCGACAGATTACCTACTGGGCGATCATCAGCTACACCTTGTTGACCATTGTCCTGTGGATCTTCCTGGGAGATAAAGCCTTCAATTTTGCGACCACAGCCTGGATCGGGTATTTTGCCAAGGTAGCCGAGATGTTCCTGTTGATCTTTATGGC
>DAOQPR010000327.1:0-3766 GCA_035333265.1 Anaerolineales bacterium | reverse complement strand
ATGTGATCGACTTTGTCATTTCGGGGGATGAAATGTATCTACTCCACGGAGATGGGCGACTCTCCAATTGTTCCTACAGCCGGATCGACTCGAACACATCCAAATGCCAGGATCCTGTGCCATTGGTAAATACCTTCCCAGCCTATCAGGATATGGATCTGTTTGGATCGGCGCATTTCACCCAGATCCTTTTTGCGGCTCCACCCGACCCATCCATTTTGCTGCTTGATGCAGACGGGCAAAGCCTGATGCGGTTTGCTCCAAGAACGCTTGAGTTGCAAAATCAAATCCGACCGAGGACCGGAAGCGGGAATCTGGTCCCGTCCGGCACGATTGGGGCTGTAGCCGTCAGCCCGGACCATATCCTATATCTGGCCGTGGGTGGTCAGGTATATTTTGCCGTAAATATGCCTTGATGCAATAACAAAAGCATGCACAGCCTTTTGCTCTGATGCAAAAATTTCCATTATTAATTATCACTATACTTTAATGGTATTTTGAACTTTCAAACACTACAATAAGAATATCGGATAAAGCCGGCTTGATTGTTAACAGTATTCGTGTATCAGAAGAAAGATCATGGTTCGACTGGATATCCTTGTTCCTGCGATTTACACCCTGGCAGCCATTTATTATGCACTGCTTGGCCTATATGCCTGGAAAAAACGTCCGGCTGTAGCCATCGTCTCATTTGCCTGGGCGATGCTTTCCATTTCCATTTGGTCATTCACCTACGGCCTCGAAGTCCTATTCCCATCTCTGCAAGCCAAACTTATCGTTATACTCTTTGAATACATTGGGATCGTCAGCGTTCCTGTATTTTTATTCTTTTTCGCATTGGAATATACAGGTAGAAGCCACCTTCTCGATACACGGATACGCCTCCTTGCCTGGGTCATCCCAAGTGTGATTGTACTCATGGTCTGGACCAACCCGCTTCACCATTTAATGTGGTCTGAAGAAAAAGTGATCGTGGTCAATGGATTGCACCTGCTCAGTGTACAGTTTTCATTTTTCTTTTGGGTACATGTCGTTTTTTCCTACGGGTTGCTTTTATTAGCGAGCATCCTTTTGGTGATGGATTTCATGCAAAGGCCGGGGGTGTTTCGTATTTATCTCAGCCTTGTCATTCTTGGCGTACTATCTCCGCTTGTAGGCAGCTTTCTTTTCGTAGCAGGCCTCAGTCCCATTACAAACATGGATGTGACCCCATTGTTCTTTTTGCCAACTGCATTTGGTCTATCCTGGGCCAGCATTCGTTATCGGTTGATGGAGCTTCTGCCGCCGGAACACCTCACCATGTTAAAAAACATGAAAGATGGTGTTATCGTCTTAAATGCACGTCAACGCATTCTTTATATTAACCCAATTGCCGAACAATTATTCAACCGTTCAGAGAATCATGTCATTGGCCAGCCATTCGAATATGTGTCAGACGAATATCATAAACAAATATCGCCGTATCTAAAAAACGGCCAGGAATGCCAGGCAGAAATTAAAGTTCGGGTGGAAAATCTTGTCAGAACGTTCGAAATGACCGTATCCCCAATTTCCTCTATAAATCATTCACAGGCTGTCGAAAACTCCGATCTCATGATCACCCTGCATGATATCACCGAGAGAAAAGAGGCCGAAGCGCTGCTTAGCCGCAGGGAAGCGATCATGTCCGCCATCAGCCTGGCAGCCGAACAATTTCTAAGAGAATCTGTCTGGGAGAAAAAGATAAGAGAGGTGTTGCAACGAATCGGTGAGGCGGCAAATGTCAGCCGCATTTTAGTAGTAAGAAATGACAAGACGCAACAAGGCCTCATCCTCTCAAGTATCATTCATGAATGGTGTGCCAATGACATTCCCTCCCTGCTTAATAACCCTGAATTTAAGAATATTCCCATTCGAGAGGCGGGATTTTCACGCTGGATCAATAAGATGTCCGAAGGCCACGCCATTCATGGGCTTTACAAGGATTTACCAGAAGAGGAAAAACCCTTTATGCAGCTTCTGGAGAATCGTTCGTACGCTGCCGTTCCTGTGCTAGTCAATCACGTTTGGTGGGGCTTCATCATGTTCGAAGAATGCTGTGAAGAGCGGGAATGGACCAGCATGGAATTGGATGCCTTTCATGCAGCCGCCAACATTCTGGGAGCGGCAGAAGTGCGCGCCAACACTGAACAAAAGTTGATTCAACGCCAGCGCACCTTGAGCCTCCTGCAGGATATTGTCTCCGTTTCCCTTCAGGCACAGGACGTGAAGGAAATGGCTGAGACCGTTGCTGACCATCTCGGGAAGTTAATCAACGCAGATGGATGCTTTGTGACGCTCTGGGATGAGGCCAATCGCCGTACAGTGCCACTGGCAGCCTATGGGCCTCTTAAGGATGGGTATACTGCCATTAAGATCGAAGCGAATGAAAAAACATTTACCCAATCTGTATTGGATCTGGGACATACCCTGATCATTGAAGATACAGAAAACACACCTTTCGCCTCACATCACATCACCCATTTTTTTCCATCAAAGTCTGTATTGGTCCTGCCGCTTATGACCCTAAACAAGAAGATGGGCGCGGTCTTGATCGCTTTTAATACACTGCATCATTTTGAAAACGAGGAGATACAGATCAGCGAACAGGCTTCCTCCCTGATCTCACTGGCCCTCGAAAAATTCCAAGCGATGGAAGAAGCCAAAAAACGGGCTACCACTTCCGAAACCCTGCGCCGGGCAGGCCTCGCTATTGCTGAAAAACTGGAAATGAATGAAGCCGTCGAACATATCCTTGAACAACTTCAACAGGTTGTTCCATATGACAGCGCCACAGTTCAATTATTGGAAAACGAAGAGTTAAAAGTCATCGGCAGCCACGGTTGGAAAAATCCAAACGATGTCCTGGGACTGCGCTTTCCCTTAAGCGGAGACAACCCGAACCGGATCGTGATCGAAACCAGCAAGCCTTATTATTTACCTGAAACCTGGAAGGTTTTCGAGAATTTTACCAAACCACCGCACAATCACATCCTCTCCTGGCTTGGTATTCCTTTGATTGCCCATGACAAGCTCATTGGTCTGCTCGCCATCGATAGTTCCGAGCCGAACGATTTTACAGAAGAAGATATTAAAACAGCCGCTGAATTTGCAGGCCAGGTAGCCATCACCCTCGAAAATGCACGCCTTTACCAGGAAACTCAAAACCAAGCGATCACTGATCCGCTTACTGGCTTATATAACCGCCGTGGCTTTTTCGAACTGGGAAGGGTGGAGTTTACACGGGCCAATCTTATGAATCGCCATTTCTCAGCCATCATGATCGACCTCGACCATTTCAAAAAAATCAACGATCGATACGGTCATACCGCTGGAGATTTTATCCTGTCTGAATTTGCCAAGCGCTGTAAGAGTTGCGTCCGCGAAATCGACTTGATCGGCCGATATGGAGGTGAGGAAGTCATCATTTTTCTGCCAGATACAAGCCTCAAAGCCGGGGCAAATGTAGCAGAACGTGTTCGCGCGGCCATTGAAGCAAAGCCTGTTCAGTTCGAAGGAAACGACATTCAGATCACAGCAAGCCTGGGTGTGGCAAGCAGAGATGAACATACGAACAGTCTCGAAACATTAATCGCGCGGGCTGACCAAGCCTTATATATAGCAAAACACAAAGGGCGCAACCGCGTGGTACTTGGCCATTAAGACCGCCAAATTTGATACAACCCCAATCGTCCATTTTCCCCATCGGATAGAAAAGACGCCTCCACCTTCATTTGGGCTTGCTCTG
>DAOQPR010000326.1:0-3793 GCA_035333265.1 Anaerolineales bacterium | reverse complement strand
CCGTAGGGAATGGGATGCCCCGTGAAGAAGTAGCGCAGCCAGTACAAAATTCCCTGCGGCTCCACAGGCGCGGGCAGCCACTTGCCAAAGGTGATGAACTTGGCCAGAAGGTAGAGAAGTGAATTGCCCTCAATGAATCCGTTTGGGCTGGGATCGATAGTGCCGAGGTTGGAAAGTGATAACCCCAAAAATAAAACGGGAATCGCCACGATCAACCCGGCAATAGGTCCTGCCACGCCAATATCAAAGAGAACGCGCTTGTTCTTTGGTGTGCCGCGCATCAAAATGGCCGCACCCATCGTTCCCAGCGGGCTGAAGGGGAACGGGATGAAATAAGGCAGGGTGGCGCGTGTCTTGTGGTAACGGCTCATAAAATAGTGACCAAGTTCATGCGCCAGCAAAATTCCCAACAGACTGAGAGCGAATGGCCAGCCTGTGAAAATGCTTTTTGCGAGCATAAGCATTTGCCCGATCATATCGGTTGGCACTGGACCTTCAGGTTGGGCGCCAGCCAGCATCACGCTGAACACCGTCAGCACGAAGAGGATGATGTTGGTGGATACCTTTTCCTGCGCCGGTTCAGCCTGTTTTGGCGCAAGGTAGATGACATGACGATCTTCCTCGACCCGGAACAGGGGAGTGAGGTTGTAGGGGTCCAGCAACCCGGCTAAAAGGTCGTAGGCCGAAGCGGTGTCTTCATGCAGGAATTGTCCGCGGTAGCGCAAAAAGAATCCCTTGGCGGGATCCATGCTGGTGACATCATCGATTCGAAAGACACGCGAGACGATACTGGTAAGGATTTCAGTTTCTGGCAGCGACATAACTCTCTCCAATGTATAGCGAAAGGACTTCGGACTTCCAATTCAAAAAAGGATATCCGAAGTCCATGAACAAGGCGGGAGTGGATGGGAGACGAACCCACCGCGGCCCGCAACGCGACCCGCCACAGGTTTTGAAGACCAGGAAGCCCACCGGGACTTAACCACTCCCGCCCGCAAGGATACCCGAGAGAGATGGGATTGGCAAGTTGGAGGTTAAGCGCGGCTTAGATTTGATAGTTCTGTAAAATGGGTGGAAGCGAGTCTGGCGAGAAAATGAAAAGGGAGGCGATGGCGATCACGAGACAGAGCAGACAAAGAAAAATAAAACCGCCCATCAGGATGCCGCTCCATGCCATGGATGACCCGCTCTCATTGCTCTTGCGAATAATATTCAGGGAGATGACACCATAAATGAGCGCGATGAATCCGATGACGGCGCTGATGGGGATGCAAATAAAACTTGTAAAGGGGATCGGGATCAAGACTCCGCCGCAGAAAAAGAAGAGAGTGACCAGGCCCAGGACAAGGCTGATGACGGAGTGTCGATTCGTTTGAGGGGAGGGAGGAAGCGCTTCGTTTGATTCCATGAGGTCTCCTTAAAACAAAACCATCCTCCCGGTGAGGATGGTCTCTTACTCTCTGTCGGGGCGAGAGGATTTGAACCTCCGACCCCTTGCACCCCATGCAAGTGCGCTAGCCGGGCTGCGCCACGCCCCGATTGAGCGAGCGGGATTATAGCCGTGTTTTGTAATAAATGCAAATCGAATTTCAGATCGGGCAGGAACCATTCTCTCCGTTCCTTGGGCCCTATCGTTATGGAGCTCTAATCTTAATTTGGGGTATGCCCCTGACCTTTATGCTAAAATAAGCCCACGGAGTTCCCTATGTCGTCTGAAATGGTAGAAGTATTGATTGATAGCATCCGCGTGCATTTAATGGCGCCCCAGCGCGTGGTTGTGCTCAAGCAGGTCAACAACGAACGTTATCTCACCATTTGGGTGGGTCCTTATGAAGCGGAAGCGATCACCGTGGCCTTGCAGGAAGTGGAAATGGTCCGCCCGCTGACGCATGACTTGATCAAGAACATCTTTAGTTCCTTCAATGCCCGCATCACCCGCGTTGAGATCGTTAAACTTCAGGACGATATTTTTTACGGCAACATTGTGGCCGATGCGGATGGGCGTGAAATGCATATCGACTCGCGTCCCTCAGATGCCATCGCCATTGCCGTACGCGCGCATGTTCCCATCATGGTGCATCGCAGTGTGATGGACTCGGCTGGGATGGAGCCCGACCGTGAGGTACAGGACTCGGACCTTCCCCCAGCCCGGCGGGAAACGCCCCCTCCGCCGCCTCCCGCTCCTGACGATACCAGCCGCCTGTCTGTGTTCAAGGATTTTCTGGATAAGCTGGACATCGATAACCCGGATACCGATAAGCCCGATTCACCCTCGACCTAAACCTGATTCGCCCATGACAGAAGCCTTTCCTTTTGAAGAATCGACCGCCCCCGCCAGCCCAGGTGTACCGCACAGCCGAGAAGCCGAAGAAGCCGTTGTAGGGGCGGTTTTGATTAACCCCGAAGCCTATTACGATCTCGCCCAGTTCCTCTCGGCGGATGATTTTTATATTCATCGTAACCGTTGGATCTGGGAATCTTTCATCCGCCTGCATGAGACGCGCACCCCGGTGGATCTTTTGACCCTTTCCGAGGATCTGGAGAAGGCCGGTCAACTGGCGGAGATCGGTGGTTCCGCCTACCTGACCTCACTGATCAACCAGGTTCCAACCTCGCTCAACGCTGAAGCCTACGGTCACATCGTCGAAGAGAACTCACTGCGCCGCAGGATGATCCAGGCGGCAAACCAGATCGCTTCGCTGGCGTACAAGGGCGACGGCATTGACAATGTGATGGGGGAGGCTGAGAAGGCTGTCTTTGGCGTGAGCGAACGCCGCACACGCCATGATGTCGAGCCGATCCGCAAGGTGCTGTCGGAATATTACGATCAGGTGGCCGAACTCGCCAAACTCGGCGCGGACTTCAATGGCGTACCGACCGGTTTCATTGACCTCGATAAACTCTTGCGCGGTTTACATCCATCCGATCTGTTGATCGTAGCGGGCCGTCCCGGTCAGGGTAAATCCGGGTTCCTGCTTTCCATTGCGAAGAATGCCGGGTTGACCTATAAAAAGCACATCGCCATCTTCTCGCTGGAAATGTCCAATGAGCAGGTGGTGCAACGTCTTATTGCGCAGGAGACAGGCATCTCCTCGCAGAACCTGGCCACAGGCAAACTGGCAGACGATGAATGGAAGTTGTTCAATCATGCCATCGAGGTCTTTGGCAGCACCAAGATATTCCTGGACGATACGCCCGCGTTGACCCCTCTGCAGCTGCGTACAAAGTGCCGACGCTTACATGCTGAGCATAAACTGGACCTGGTCATCATTGACTACCTCCAACTCATGACCGGTGATACCCGCAACGATAATCGTGTGCAGGAAGTCTCGCATATCTCACGCAATCTCAAAGTGTTGGCGCGTGAGTTGAATGTCCCTGTGCTGACCGCTGCTCAGTTGAGCCGTGCTGTCGAGCAACGTACGGACAAACGCCCCATCCTCTCAGACTTGCGCGAATCCGGCTCCTTGGAACAGGATGCCGACATCGTCATGTTCATCTATCGCCCCGATGATTATGAAAAGGATGGCGATAAGAGCAACATCACCAAGATCTCGGTGGCGAAACATCGTAATGGTCCCACCGGCGAAATTGATCTGATCTTCCGCGGCGACTTGACCCGCTTCGATAATGCCGCGACGAAGGTGTTTCGACCGAACGAATAATTACCAATCTCCAATTACCAGTTACTTCAAAACAGTAATTGGTAATTGGTAATTCACCATGACCCCATTCCCTGGCTTCACCTCTTCTGAAACCTTTACCCAAGTCCCTGATTCGTTCATTCAGATGA
>DAOQPR010000325.1:0-3794 GCA_035333265.1 Anaerolineales bacterium | reverse complement strand
TTCTCAAATTATACCCTCCCCACCTTCCAATTTTTCGCTCATAAACCTGCGTTACAATACTCTCCGCCTCATGAACGCGACCTATTTCACCAAAACCACGCGGATCGTTGCGCTTGTTATTGTCCTTGCTCTTGGCATCGCCATCCGCCTGTATGACCTGAGCGACCTGCCGCTCGATTTTCACTCCACGCGCCAGATGCTTTCCTTTATCAAAGCCCGCGGCATGTATTACGAAACCCGCACCGATGTCTCTCCCGAAGAACGTGCCTTTGCCATCCAGCAGATGAAGTTTCGCGCTTCAGTCGAACCGGAGTTTTTCGAGCGCATCGTCGCATGGACATACCGCTTTACAGGCGAGCAGGTCTGGGTGGCGCGTGTGTACTCGTCCATGTTTTGGCTAATCGGTGGCATCTTCCTCTACCTCCTTGCCCGCCGACTCACCTCAGAAGATGGCGCCATTGCCGCCACGGCCATCTACCTTTTACTGCCTTACGCCATCATCGCCAGCCGTTCCTTCCAACCCGATCCGCTCATGGTGATGCTCATCGTCATGTTCCTGTGGGCGGTTTGGGAATGGTCAAGTGCGAAAAAACTAAACCACAAAGGAGACAAAGGAACACAAAGGGTTTTCTTTGTGACCCTTCGTGACCCTTCGTGGTTAATGGCACTCCTCGCCGGTATCTTTGGCGGGCTGGCTATCTTCGTCAAGTTCCCGGCGGCATTCTTCGTCGTAGGCGGAGGTCTGGGTGCGGTACTCAGCCACAGGTCAATGAAAGAGGCGCTCAAAGAACCGCAGTTATATCTCATGGCGTTGCTGGGCATCCTTCCCGGCGCGGGCTATCTCATCTACGGCATCTTCGTGCAGGATTTTCTCGGTCAACAATTTGGCGGGCGTTTCATCCCCGGCCTTTTCCTAAGCCCATCCTATTATGTGGGCTGGCTCAACATGTTGAACCTCGTCATTGGTGGATCTGTTTTGATGCTGGCTCTGCTCGGTCTCTTTTTCTTTGATGAACAAAAACGCCGCCTCCTTCTTGGACTTTGGGCCGGGTACGCCCTCTTTGGCTTTTACTTTAACTTTCACATTCACACCCACGACTACTACTCCCTGGCCTTGATCCCCATCGTGGCCTTGTCCATTGCCCCGCTTGCCAATTTTCTTTTTGCCAAACTTGGTGAATTGACTCAAACCCGCTTCTTTCGTCTATCCTCTTTCCTCATCCTTCTTATCGGACTGATCGCCTCGGCATGGAACATCCGCAACCAATTCAACGCCACCGATTATCGTCCACAGGCCGCCATGTGGGCTGAGATCGGTACCATCACAGATGGGTATAATCTAGCCGGTCTGACGCAGGATTATGGCGCGCGGCTCGCCTACTGGGGCTGGCAGAACATCACTTCCTGGCCCACCTCCGGCGACTTGCGCTATGCCAATGAACGCGGCGGCATTCAGGACTTGCAGGAACAATTTGACCTGGCCGCCTCCAAGAAAGACCTTTTCGTGGTCACAGATTTTGACGATCTTAGCCATCAGGACTTTCTCAAAGAGAAACTCAGCGCCTATCCCATCTTCGCTGAAGGGGATGGGTACGTGATCTACAATCTTATGAAATAAATCAATCATGCCTTGCACATCCACCTATCCATAAATGAAATCCTCTGATAACAAACCTCTTGTGTACCTCGCCTGGTTCGGCGTGATCGCCGTAACTGCCATCCTGGCCGTATATGCCTATCTTGGCTTCTTCTCCCGTTATATGGCAGATGACTACTGCCTACTCGTGGATTTGAAATTTGGTGATATTTTCACCAATAGTTTGAACAAGTACATTGCCAAGTCCAACCGCTTTTCCAATCTTTTCGTGCTTGGCTTTTGGGAAATATTCCCGCATAACATTGCGATCGTGCCCGCCTTGCACATCATCCTTTGGGTCTTCGGTTTGTACTGGCTATTGAAAGAGTTGAATAAAACTTTCAACGTGAAGCTGCCTCTGCCGATTGTGCTTCTTAGCGCTGAATTACTTGCGCTCTTTTCCTTTTTTACTGCGCCGAATGTGTTTCAAATTTTATATTGGCGTCCCGGGCAGGTTTCATATCTCACGCCCATCGTTCTTTTTACCTTTGTTGCCGCCTGGCTGGTTCGGCTTGTCCGTAAACAGGCAGTGACCATGCCGCTGGCAGCCTTATTTGCCTTTTTCACCTTCTTCATTGGCGGGCTTTCGGAGACTCTTGGAGCATTGCACATTGCCATCCTTGCCTTTGTGATCGCATGTGTTTACTTTTTCGATACCTCCCCCCGCCGCAAACCAGCGCTGATCTTGTTGACCGCCCTGCTGATTGGCGCGCTTCTGGCTTTGGCCGTGATGTTCCTCTCCCCGGCAAACGAGGCGCGGATCAACGATGAGAATGGCTCTCCACCGATCACGGCCGTACTTATTCGTAATCTGGGTTATTCCCTCCTCTTCTTGCGCATCGCTGTTACCACTGTGCCAATACCCATTCTGGGGTTGCTGGCTATATCGTCCCTGATGACCTATCTCTATTTTGTGGAGCAGGTCACAGGTCGGCTGGATGCGCGCTTCCTGTGGATGTTTCTCTTCATTCCATTGCTCACCTATGCTCTGATCTACGCCTCCTTTGCACCCAGCGCGTATGGACAATCCTACCCGGTGGAAAGGGTGCGTTTTCCGGCTCATTTCATTCTGACCATAGCTCTGACTTCCTTCGGCGCTTGTGTGGGTTATGTGCTATCCTATATAAAATTGCCGGTGTTCACACGGTATGCCGCCATCGGGCTTGCCTTTATTTCCCTGCTGTATCCGTTCTGGATGATGCGCCAGCCATTGTCCACGTATGAATTTCGCCGCCTATTCGCTCTGCGCTGGGATGAACGCGAGCAGATGATCTACGAAATGAAGGCAAATGGCGAACAGGATCTGGTCATCCCCGGTTTGGATGGTTACGAAGGCACGAAGGAATTGGATGTACGTCCGTTCTTCTGGGTCAATCAGTGCGCCGCGCAGATCTATGGCGTTCACTCCATTTCAGCGATCTCTGTGGAAGAAGAAGATGTCCTCAACTACTTTAGCGAATGACCTAAAACCCATTCTCGTCACTGGCTCCCATCGCAGTGGTACCACCTGGGTCGGCAGGATGCTTGCCGCTGACTCAGATACTGCTTATATCAGCGAGCCGCTCAATGTGCTGCATCGCCCGGGTGTGTTTCGTGTGCCGGTCAAATATTGGTACACCTACATCACAGAGGACAATGAAGCAGAATACCTGCCTGCCTTTCATGAATTGCTCGATTTTCAATATCACCTTTTACTTGAAATAAAATCTTTGCGCTCGCTCAAGGATTTTTTACGCATGGGGCGTGACTATCGTATTTTTTTCAATGGCAATATGCACGGTCAGCGTGCCCTCATCAAGGACCCGTTCGCCGTGTTTTCAACCCCCTGGTTTGCCCGGCGTTTGAATTGCAATGTCGTCATGACAGTCCGCCATCCCGGCGGATTTGTTGGCAGCCTTAAACGTCTCGGCTGGAATTTTGACTTTGGCAATTTCCTCAACCAGCCGCTTTTCATGCGCGATCATTTGGAGGGAGACCGCGCCGCAATGGAATCCATGCCGAAGGATGATATTGTTGGTCAGGCGGCGCTTTTGTGGAAGATCATTTACCGCTTCGTTCATGGGACCCGGGCCGGGTTCCCTCAATTTCAGATTGTGCGCCACGAAGACCTTTCCCTCGACCCCATCGGCGGGTACCAGGCTTTATACACATCGCTGGG
>DAOQPR010000324.1:0-3796 GCA_035333265.1 Anaerolineales bacterium | reverse complement strand
ATGCTAAGACAAAAATTACGAGAGAAGTGAGCCAAGTAGCCGGTCGTAAGTTTTTATAAAACACTCCCCTGCTCAAGCCGCCGTCCTCGGCAGCGGGGACGCCGCCTCGAGCTAGAGTTTGTATAATTTAATCGACTACTTAGTTGAAAATATATATTTATACGCAGGATTATGTTTCAAATACAAGGAGGTCATGTGTTCGCAAAACAAAAAAGCATTCTGGCACTGATATCAGGATGGATAGGCGGATTTGGTTTTCTATTTACGGCAATAATAGGCGTTTCTTTCATACCCTTCATTTTTCAAACCATATACCCATATCCCGATACTAGTAGAAAAATATTTATCTTAGTATTGCTTACATTGAGTCTGATTCCGATTGTGATATCAGGCCCATTGCTCTTGAGCCTATTTTTTCTTAATATGTTTCCATCAATTCTACTTTCTCGCGACGGAATGGAATGTCAGGATAGATTTGGAATTTCTAAAATGAAGTTCAAGTGGAATGAAATAATAAAAGTCATTCGCTATAGCGACTCTTTGATTATTTTAGTTGTCGAAAAACAAAAAGGGCCATTCATTGATGGCTTATATTTTAATAAGCTTTATGCATTAATTTTAGGACGGAAAGACGCTGTAGTTTACTTATCTCCAAGTCTGGAAGATTTCAGCCGGATATTGGAAGAAATCATTAAAAATAGTGATGCAAAAGCATTATCAAATAAGAAACCTGGCTGGTAGATTATCCAGTAACAGGTCAAATAGACGCTTATCGTTTCCTTGGCCGCAGCCAGCGTCCGCCCAGGATGAGCGAGATCACCACAAAGGCAATCGATATCCAGGTAAAGATCGTATTATCCGTGCTGATGCCGATGACCAAAAAGACCATGCCCAGAATTAACAAATACATGGATGCGCGTTTGTTTTGTTTCATTATCTTTTCCTCACTTCTGAAAAATCGGTGAATCCATCGCTGAAGCGTGTGGTGGCTTTATCCCTTAATGTCAACTCAAAGAAATCGATCAGATAAGCGTTAACGATCTCCGTCACCCGCTTCCCATTGAGGGGACCCTTCAATCCCAATTGGGGCGCGATCGGCGAAAGCAGGGGAATGTCGCTAAAGTCATAATGTCTGGTGCCTTCGATCACAATGGCACCCAGGCTATTCGCTGCATTTGGATAATACTGATCGAAGAGTTTGTTATTTTTACTTTCCGTTTCATCTGCCCAACCCTGGCTGAACATATAAAAAGAAGGCTGAGCCAGGCCGTTTTTGAGCACCTCGGCTGAGACCGGGCGCATGAATGGGTCCATGCCAAGCACAGCCTTACAGCGCGGATCGATGCCGCAAAATTCGATGACTCCGCCGCCCCCGGTGGAGTGACCATAGGCACCAAGCCGACTCATATCCAGCCTCCCGTAAAATGGATTGCCCTGCGCCTCATTCCACGCTGTGAGCTGGTCGGCCACAAAAACCATATCTCCCGCCCATTGATTCACGAGCTTGCGTGCAATCTCCTCATAGTTTGGGTCATTTGCATCTACAGGCAGGGCGTTGATATTATTGGGTGCGATCGTCCCATCGGGAAAGACAGTCACCACGGCGCCATAGGTGTGTTGAATTCCAACCACGACATACCCCCGGCTGGCGAGTTCCAATGCCTGGCCGGAATTTTGGGCGTTGAAACCATTCCAACCATGAGAGAAAAAAATTACCGGGAAGGGAGGCTCAGAATCGGGCAAGGTTGCATTTACAAAGGCAGGAATCTTTACAAGCGCAAGGTGATTCAGGAAAAAGGATGGAAGATCAATATAGGTTGCAATGGCTGGGGCGAAAATTTCGGCGTGTGACATCCAAGGGGCGCGTTGGTCGGTATTTTTTGCGTCTGCTGGATACCAAATTTGGATCATGAATCGGCGCGGCTCATCCTTGCCGGAATATATTTCTTTACGAGCCTCATCCACCATTTCGTAGGTGGAGGTGCCGACCTGGAATGATCCGCTTGGGGTGGGGATGCGTGGAACAGGCAACAGAATGGGTAAAACCGTCGCGAGCGCAACCAGAACAAAGGTCAGGCCGGAGGCGAGGGAGGGCCAGTCATTCGTTCCCATGAGCTTTGTCAAACTGCTGATCGCCAATAGGGAACTCAATATATATAACGGGATCATCTGCCAGCGGTACCCCTCAACGGCAAAATGGATCAGGGTGATGACCAGTGCCAGTGCCGGGAATAGACGAATGAGCAGGGGCCGTGGATGCCGCCATAATAGGTAAATCGAGGGCAGGATCGAAATTAAGATTTCAAAGAATCGCATGGTTTTCCTTTCATGGAGAGAGAATCATTTTATCGCTTCTCGCAAAATTCATAAACAAAATCCCCGCGTTGTGAAATACGCGGGGATTCTTATTGTATTTTGAACCGGCTTCAGGCTGTTGTTTCTGAAATTACAGGGGCATTGAGTTTTTCGACGCCGCCCCGGTAGGCGATGGCGGCCGTGACATACATGAGCAATGTGATATAGAGAGTGATGGCTGGCATTAGAATAAAGACCAGACATGCCAAAATGATTGTGGCAGCAAGGAGTTGTACGGCGAAGATCAGGACAAAGGAGGCCAGATAATAAATTCCAAAGGCGGCAATAAACCCACCCAGGTTTGCGCGCAGAATCGGCCACCATTCCTTGAAGCGAAAACCGGCTGCAAATTCGCCGCCTTTCTCGATCACATGCATTTCCGCAGCGGGGATGATGACAACCAGCGGAATGGAAATTGGAATGATGACGCAGATGCTTCCAAGCATGATAAAGCTGAATAGAGCAATGAAGGCATCCGAACTGTTGCTATCCATATTCCCGGCAACGAAGGGCATGGCGATACCGGCGATCATCAATGGAATGGCGATGATCAGAATGGGAAGGGAAAAGGCCATGCGAATGCCAAAGAGTTTGAGGCCATCCTTCAGAAGACCGCTCCAATCATCCCAGGGAACCATGCGCAGGGGCTGGCCTTGCATGGCCTGTTTTGCGATCTGAACCGCATATCCGAAAAGGATGAGATAGGGCAGGATGGGGATGATGAATCCGGCCAGGGCGATCAGGCTTCCGACGAGGAAGTATTTGCGCGATTCATCGTCTTTGAACGGAAACATAAATAGTTCTTTGAGGTCAAAACCGAAAAACATAGGTAAATTCCTTTTTAGATGATGAAGGGTAGATGCTGCCTGCGGTTAGAGCGCCACACCCATCACAGCAATGTAATGTGCGGCGGCGGCCAGCAGGACAAAGATATGCCAGACTTCGTGAAAGCCAAACACGCCCGGTTTAAAGTTGAAGATTTTGGTCATGTAAACCACTGCGCCCAGAGTGTACGTAACACCGCCAATGATGAGCCAGGTCAACACCCAGGCGGGCAGGGAGGCAAGCATTTGTCCGGCCGCGGCAAGGCTGAGCCAGCCCATAATGACATAGATCCCTGCATTCAACCAACGGGGTGCGCGGATGTAGAAAATCTTGACGATGATGCCAATGATCGCCAGAGACCAGATGATGCTCAACATGCCCCATTTCCAAAAGCCTTCGAACGCGTTGATGCAGAATGGGGTGTACGTCCCGGCAATGAGGGTGTAAATGGCGGCATGGTCCACTTTACGAAAGATCTCCAATGCCTTGTCCTTGACGCGTACCATGTGGTATGTGGCACTGGCCGAGAACATAAAGATGAGGCTCAGACCATAAATGACAAATGAAATGACCTTGGCAGGCGTATCCCACCCGACGATCAACAGCGCCACCAGGC
>DAOQPR010000323.1:0-3796 GCA_035333265.1 Anaerolineales bacterium | reverse complement strand
TGTACCACATGTGACCGATACGCCAGCCGCGCTTCTGCGCTTCGGCCAATATGACATGACCATCCCAGGAAGGGTCGATAACAACCGCCTCTTTAGTTTCAGGGTCGGCGACCAAATAAGCATTTGTGGAGGCAGGACCAAGGGTGAAAGAGATAATCTCAAGCATGGGTTTCCTTTCGTGGCAAAAAAATGGAACTCAAAATGATCGAGGCCGCGATCAATCCAATGGAAATTGGGTAGATGATGAACGGGTCGAGCTCAAATAAAAGACCTGCAATCGGCGGCGTGATAATGGTAATAATGGAACTGACGGTTTCCATCAAACCGTATGTAATGCCCATCTGCGATTCATGGACCAGTTCGCGGGCCTGCGCCATTGCCATGGGGCGGCTTACACGAAAACCGCCAAGCAAAAAATATCCCAGGGCAAAGAAGGGCATCCCGGTGCCTTTCCAGATCAGGATGGAAAATAAAATGACCAAAGCCTGTGCGGCCAAATATCCCTTGCGGGGATTCACGCGGCTAAACGTAATTGCCATCAGTGAATTTCCCAACGCGCCTATGGCAAAGATCAAACCCGTCTGGCTTAATGAAAGTCCACGCACACCTTCCAAAAAATTCGGCGTGAGCGGCTGGGCAAGGTACATTGAAAAAAAAGCGAAAGCAAGCACACCCATAAGAACGATAAATCGTTTGTTGTTCCTCAAACTGGGCGGCGGAGAATCAGGATCGTGGTGGTCGATTGGCTGACGTTCGATAAAATACATGAAGATATTTGAAAACACAAACACAACTGCAGCCGCATAAAAGCTCATGCGCATCCCATAGTTGTCACCAATCCACCCACTGGTAATCGGCCCCAGCACCATGCCCATGCCAAAGGTCGCAGTTGTGAGCGAGAGCACGGTCGCCACAGGCCACTTGCCGCGAGCGGCGGTCACATAACTGGCCAGGGGAGACGAAACAAAAGCGGTTAATCCATAGGCAAATAAACCAATCAGAAAAAGCGGCAGGGTCAGGGCAATACCCATGGTTAATGTGGAAATCAATCCAAGCACCCATGCGCCAACCAGCAAAGGCTTGCGCCCCACGCGGTCAGCAAGGCGGCCAGCAGGGATATGCGTGATCGCCATAAAAAACCCGAATACGCCGAGGATGAGACCGATTTCATACTTGCTCAACAGAAACTGAACATCAAGATAGATCGGCACAAAATTAAAGAACATCCCTTCGCCGAACCCCCAAAGGAACAAGGCAGCTGCAACAAAAAACAGATTTCGATTCAAATTTCCTCTTTGAAAATATGCACTACGATTGATTCTCAAGCCGACGAATAAAATCCCGCGCCAGTTCAAACACCTGATGACGAGCCGCATCACGCGTCACGACGTGGCCTGCTTCTACAACATAAGCCTTTGTCTTGTCTGATGCATTCACCAGCCCATCATAAAGCCGCTCCACATTTTCGGGCAGCACATACCTATCATTCTTTGAATGGATCAACAGCACAGGTTGGGTTACCTGGGGAAGAGCCTCGCGCATTTGACGAATGAGGCGTTTCATCTCCGCGATCGGACGGATCGGATTCTGCGGATACGAAATATGACTTTTGAAAGCTTCCTTATCAAACCAACTTTCGCCTGGCACTTCATTGGATTTTGGCATGAACTTTACAAAGCGACTATAGAACTCAATAAATTCTGGCGAATAATCTTTTTCATCCCGCGGCAACTGATACGGTGTGGACATTGCCACTATCCCTGCTACATCCAAACGGGTGGACATGAGCAATGACAACACTCCACCCATCGAAAGCCCAACAAGGAAGATACGGTCCGTCATACCGCGCAGGAGGTGATAACCATCCTCCACCGAAGCCGTCCAATCCGTCCAGCGTGAGCGGATCATATCGTTGGGGGTTGTGGCATGTCCGGCCAGGCGAATGCCAAGGCAGGTGCAGCCTTGCTCATGCAAATATTCCCCCATCCAGCGCATTTCCTTGGGTGTACCGGTAAAACCGTGAATGAGCAATACACCCGTACGATTACCGGGGAAGAAAAAAGGTTCTGTGGTTTTGATAATGGACATGGAATTCCTATTTCAAGATTTTACCCAACAAAGGGTAGTAGACAGCAAAAGCAACCCCTGGCAGCAATTCAAAGTAACTGATGTAGGAGGGTTTTGAAATTACAAACGGCGCGGCAAAGATCAGGACCAACATCCCCAGCCAGACCGCAGCATGCTGAAAATACCGATCAAACCATTTTGCCAGGACTATGATCATCAACATGAGCAGTGTCGCAAGGGCAAGCACCAAAACCCAGAACAACCAGGGATGGTTGAAAATAACTTCGACATTTTGCTGCACCTTGAACAAACGCAAAAACTTAATAAGTGCATAATGGATGTACAAAAACAAAAGAGAATTGACGCCCCAAAAGATGGTCAACTTGTTCATGGTTGGGTGCCGCAACAAGGGAACTGCACGTACAAGAAAGAACATCAATAACAAAAAGGCCGCAGAAGCAATGAAGAATTCCGGCAGGAACCGCCATTTGCTCTCGTTCACATCTGGGATGACAAATCCATAGAAAAAGAAATATAGAACGATAAGCAAGAGGGAAAGAATCAGGTTATATAGATTTTTGACCCGATAGGCAAACACACCCAGGAAGAAAATAGAGAGCCAGGGGAACAACGGAAACAAACCCGGCGCAATAAGAATGCCTTCCAAAAATTCAAAGCCCAGCGGGTAGATCAATTTATCCAGGCCGAAGACTGCCACCCCCAAGATCGCATACACCCACGGCTGGGGATGAAAGGAACGCTCGATGAGATATACCGTCAGAACACCCAGTGCGATGGTTTGAATGATTTCAAATTGAATGTTGGCCAGGAAGCCGGGGTCGAGAAATCCACTGTAAGTGAACCCGAGCAAAAAGATGAAGCCATAAAACAAAAACATGCCACGCGGCGATTTGCCCGCCTGAAAACTTGCCGTCACACCTGCCACCGAAAAGAACAAGGCTGGCGCGAGATTGCCCCAAAAGATGTATTGATCATAGTCCCACATCTTGAGCTTGGAATGCGCCACCACCATCAAGGCACAACCGATGCCTTTCAGTACATCCAAACCCAAATCGCGTCCTTGAAGCGTCACCCTTTGATTATATCAACCAGCCCGCGCAAACCCAATTCGTACGACCGCCAGCCAAACCCGGTCACCTTGCCTTTGCAGACCGCTGAAACGAACGACACATGCCGAAATTCTTCACGTGCATACACGTTCGATAAATGCACTTCGATCACCGGAATCACAATTGCCGAAATCGCATCGCGCAATGCCACCGACGTATGCGTGTACCCGCCAGGGTTGAAGACCACGCCCGTTGCCCAAGTCCGCGCATCGTGCAGAGCATCGATCAACGCGCCTTCGTGATTCGACTGTAGGCAAGTTACTTCCACGCCGAGTTCTTTGCCCAATGCAATCATCTTCTCATTGATGTCATCCAACGTCATTGAGCCATATACCTCTGGCTCGCGTGTACCTAACAAATTCAAATTCGGTCCGTGCAAGATTAAAATTTTCATTGTTACTCCTTACGTATCACGCAATACGTATTACGTAATGCGTAATTTCAAATAACTTCATCGAGATTTTCAACATTCACCAACTCCACCCGCCCCACCTCCACCGGCAATGCAAAGCGGATAGACTTCGCATTCTTCTTTTTATCCACCCGCATGGCTTGGATGATTTTCTCGCGCGGCATTTCTGCGGGGATGTGGATGGGCA
>DAOQPR010000322.1:1896-3797 GCA_035333265.1 Anaerolineales bacterium | reverse complement strand
AGCAGACGTTTGTGTGACCGTGTATGCAATTTTCCCTTGCTTTTCCTACAGATTTACATCGTCGGTCTGCTGAGATTGCCCGCGACTTTTTCCTGACCTCTCCCATTGTCGATACCGTCCTTGTCACCAATTCCTGCGCACGCGGACAAGCCACACCCGAAAGTGACCTCGATATGGCTGTCCTTCTCAAGCCTTCTGTTCCTGTTGAAGATGCGCAAGACTTGGAAGCAAACTGGCAGGAAGTGTTGCATACTCATCCAGTCATCGCAGAGTTTCGAGCTTCTCATCGTTTTATGCAAATCCACCTGGATTTGATCAGTGGGATATACACACCATCTATTTGGGATGATGGCGGTGGACCTGATGGCTTTGAGTTGGAAGTAGGGAATCATGTAGCCTATAGTGCTGTGTTCAGTGAGCCAGGTGCCTATTTCAAGCATTTACAAACCGAGTGGCTGCCTTATTACAGCTTAGACTTGCAACATCATCGGCTGGACATGGTGCGCCACGCTTGCATCCACGATCTTGAGCATGTGCCTCTCTATCACAAACGCGGGTTATATTTCCAGGCATTTGACCGGCTATACAAAGCCTTTCAGGAATTTTTGCAGGCGTTGTTCATATCAAGAAAAGTTTATCCGCTGGCATATAACAAATGGATTCGCATGCAGGTTGAAGAATGGCTGGGGTTGCCCGAACTATATAAAGAACTGCCTCAAGTCATTTCAGTGAGTCATATTGAAAGTATGGAGCTCATTCAAAAAGCAGAATGCCTGACCGGACTTTTATACAAATGGATTTCAGACTAGACAGGAGATTTTATGTGCCGAAGCATCAAGCCCCTTAGAAATATGGATCACCCCGTCACCGAGCAGGAGATTTACGAAGCGGCGTTACAATACGTCCGCAAAGTGAGCGGGTATCGCAAACCGTCGAAAGCCAATGAAGAGGCGTTCAATAAAGCGATAGAAGAAGTGGCCGATGCGACCAAAAAGATATTAGCGAACCTGAAAATAGTCGAAGGACAACGATCCAAAGGCGCAGCCTGAGCTTTATCTCGACCTTTACTCTGTTTCATCTTATACTTACAACACCAATATGAAACTCCAAGTCCTGAACTGTCCCGCCTGCGGGGCTCCAATAGAGGGTGTTGTCAACCCCAATCAACCGTTTAGTTGTAATGCTTGTAAATCCAGCATTGTTTCCACCGATTGGACAACCTCTGGCGAGGTGATCTGCTCCGGTTGCGGTGGGGTGAATTCCGGGAAGAATATCTATTGTGATAGGTGCAATGCCCGGCTTCAGGCGGGCTGTCCATTTTGTTATGCCCAAAATAACCTGAATTCGAAATACTGCAAACAATGCGGCGTAGATCTTCGTAAAGCCTGGAAAAAACAGCAGATCTGGCTTTCTGAACGAGAGCAACATGAATCGGAAAGACGGGTCAGGATAAAAAATATAAAGCAGGATTCTCGTGCAAAGTTAAAACGTTTGTTATTGCAGTTGGATGATCCTGCCAATCACCCAATGGCGATCCCTGGAATAGCCTATTTTGGATTGGAAGCCGTGGATGGCCTGATCTCATTGTTGCATAGCGATGATCCGGATGCTCGTTACGGCGCTGCCCGCGCCCTGGGAGAGATCGGTGATCTGGCTGCAGTCCCGGCTCTTCTTCAGGCGCTTAAAGATACCCATCCGGCTGTCCGTTTTTTTGCAGCAGATGCCCTTGGGAAACTCAAAGCAGTGGAGGCAGTTCAGCCCATTGGAGAGTTGTTATCAGATGAAAGCCCCAGTGTGCGCAAACATGCTCACGATATTCTTATCCAGATCGGCGCACCTGATGCCATGAGAATTCTACGGGAAAAGAATCATCCAAAGTGGTGGCGCTTTTAGGGAAGAAG
>DAOQPR010000322.1:0-1796 GCA_035333265.1 Anaerolineales bacterium | reverse complement strand
AACCCCGGCGCGGAGTTGCTTGTGGATGGCACAGCGACCTATAACTATGACGAACTCAAGCCGGAGACCATCGTGGATGGCGGTGATATCGAAGTGCAGATCGGTGATGGAAATTTTAAGATCTTTCCCAACCTGGATGACCTGAAGAATGAATGGGATCTCAAGCTTGGCTCCCAGCCCATGAACTTGAACATCGACTCGGGAGCATATGAAGGTAAATTTGAACTTGGCGGGCTGGCGCTTACCCGGCTCGACATTTCTGACGGCGCTTCCAATGTGGAGCTTTCTTTCTCTGAACCAAATCCCGTTGAGATGAGCACCTTCACCTACAACACAGGCGCCTCCGATGTGAGTATGACTGGTCTTGCAAATGCCAATTTCAGCCTGTTTGATTTTTCATCCGGCGCGGGCGATTACACACTCGATTTCTCCGGCGAATTACAGCGGGATGCATCCATAAAGATCGAGAGCGGTTTGAGCAATGTTATTCTGGTGATCCCGGATGGAGTGAATGCAGTGGTGACAGTGGAGGAGGGGCTGTCGAATGTCAACGCAGGTTCCGGCTGGAGTCGAAGCGGGAACGATTATGTTCAGAATGGCGAAGGCAATACACTCACATTCGTCATTGAAATGGGCGCCGGAAATTTGACCCTTACCCACTAAGATCAAATCATCCAAGACCACATGATAGTGAAAAAGATACATCACAAAGGATAGTTGTGATGTATCTTTCTTAAAAGCTGCCTTCAAAATTCAGCGTAAAAGGTCATAATTTACCGGTGACCTCTATCACTTGTCCTGTATTAAACTTCACAATAAAATCGTGATTGTAGGTAATTTTTGCCCGTTTATAGTGAGGTAAATTATGCAGATCACCCGTCAAGCCGATTATGCCGTTCGTGCCGTGTTACACCTTGCGCGCACTGGCGAGACCCGTACAGCCACAAGCGCCATTGCGGAGGAACAGAAAATTCCACCCTCCTTTTTGGCCAAGATCATTTCACAACTTTCCATTGCCGGATTGTTACATACATCGCGCGGGGCGCGTGGTGGTGTAACTTTGGCGCGTGAACCCAAAGATATTACATTGTTGGAAGTTATCGAAGCCATCGATGGGCCGATTCAATTGAACGAATGTGTGGGCGAGACCGGCGCATGTTCCTTCGACGATAAATGTCCTCTCCGCCCGGTTTGGTGCGATGCCCAGGAACAATTGGTGGGCCGTTTGAAAGGCACCAACTTCGCAGATATGATTTCCCAGGGGCAGGTTGCAGTGTAAGCCCAAAAGACAACAGGCCTCTCGGCTTATAATTGCCGGGAGGCTTTTTTTTTCACTGGAGGATTTTGTTGATGAAACTACAACCTGGATCATTCCTTTTCCCCATTCTTTTGATGGCCACTCTGGCTTGTGTACTCCCTGCGGCTCAAACCGCCTCTCCTGCCACGCCGACGCCTGATACACGGCTCGACATAATGATCGCTGAAACTGTATCTGCGGCCCTCACCCAAACCCAGCAAGCTGCGCCCGTCTTCGATGCAGCCACCGAAACCCCAACTTCCACACCTTTCCCAACTTCCACAATTGAAGTCTTTGCAACCTCTACCTCATCTGCTGAAAGTGTCCTGAATTTTAATGAGGATGGCACCACTACCTTCATTGACTTGCGGGGTAAATATCAGTTGACCGGCCCTGCCCAATGGCTTACCATGCGCATCAATGCGCCGGAGTTCGATACTGTTAGCCTGAAGCCCGAGGCTTCAAACCCTGCTATTCAGCGCTCGCTCAATGTCATTAA
>DAOQPR010000321.1:0-3802 GCA_035333265.1 Anaerolineales bacterium | reverse complement strand
CTGTTGGCCTTCTTTTGTATCCTTGACCTTCCAGCCTAGCAGGGCAATTTCGTCACGTAAACGGTCCGAGGCGGCGAAGTCTTTCTCTGCACGAGCTTGTTTGCGCTTTTCGAGCAGGGAGAGAACCTCTTCAGAAGGAGCGTTTTCCGTGGTTTGTGCTGCCTGAATCATTTCCAACACTTCAGGACGAATATCATCGAGTGTGGGGATTTTTAAATTGCCCAACTCGCTTAAGGGAAAACTTGCACCAGAGGGGTACATTTCTGTACCGGAGGCTTTCATTACGGTCACTGAACTCACGCCATGCACATCACAGATGGCCTTTTCAAAATCGATGATGATACCGGAATGTTCATCCAGACCTAGCACAATATTTTCTGCAGGAGTTAATTTGCGCCATTGTTCAAAGCGTTCCATACCAACGAAACAACGGCTGGTGTCCAGGTCCACCCCGCCCTCGGCATTGTTCCAATGCGGGATGAAGGATACAGATGTGCCAAAGTCTGAGAAGAAGCCAAGCCCATCTTTAACATGGACGTCTTCACCTACTTTGTATATTTCATACACAGGCAGGACCCACTCACCTACAGAAATAGTGGCCGCTGAAGCAAAGGCGAGAGTCGCACCCTGTCTATGACGGGCGCGGATAATATCCCAAGCCAGAGTATCTTTCAATTGGCGCGCCACATAGCTGGGGCTGCCCGGCCCCATAAAGATCAGATTTGCTTGTAATAAATGCTGGAGAACGTCGGGGTTATCCGGGCTGAAGGCAGTCCCTTTTTTACGGGCAGGGATCAGGTCTATTGTGGGCTTGTAATTCCCCAAGCGCGTTTTGAGGAATTCGCTGACCCGTCCGGCAACGAGAGAGGCGTTAAGCTCAAAGCCAGCTGGCGTTTCGAGAATGGCGATCCGCAACGGGTCAGGAATGAGGCGGGCTAGCGTCTCAAAGATTCGCCCTCCTGCCAGTGACGTCTCACCTGAGCCGAGGAATGCAATGCGTCCAAGTGTCATGTTATCTGGATGCGCGATTCAATTCATCTATTACGTTAAGAAAAGTTGGGATATCGGGATAGTCGAGACGGCTGGAGCTGTAATAAACAAAGCGCATGATGCCATTTGTATCAATGATGCAGTTGAGCGGCATGCGCCCAAATTTAAACAGGTTGACCTCCTGCTTGTACATTCTGGCAACAGCATTGTTGATATCAGGCACGCCAATGAAGGGCAGCTTTTCCTTCGCCCAGTAGCGTTGAAATGATTCAAGCGAATCCGGACCGATCGCGATCAACTCTGCGCCGCGTGAAGTGAACTCATCGTATGAATCGCGAAAACGCGCCAACTGCGCGCGGCAATGGGGTCAGAGAAAGCCGCGTAAGAAAGAAAGCACGACAGGTTGTTTTTTGTAATAGTGGGAAAGGCGAATTGGGTTTCCGTTCAGGTCGTTCAATTCAAAATCAAGAGCGGCTTCCCCAAATTGAAACTGAGGCAATGTCATAACTTTATCGCTTGTCTCATAATTAAGTAAACTTTTCTTTGAAAATTGCGAAGGAAAATCGAAATTTTTGTTTACCAAATTATGCGATACTCTGTAGATATTGTATTACAAGTTCCATAAATTCGGCGGGACATTCCTCCTGGGGTACGTGTCCGCAGGCAGGGATGAGTTTCAAGGTTGCATCCGGAGTCTCGACCGCAATGGCTTCAAAATACCAGGAACGAATCAGGCGATCCTCCTGTCCGGCGATGATGAGAGCGGGTACGGTCAACTGCGGAAGCAGAGGACGTAATTCGGGATAGGCCGGTGCGAAGGTGAGTTCATAAAAGGCACGATCCCAATTTTGGATCTTGAGGATCTGCAAATGCCTTTCACGAATTTCATGGGTTAGCTTGGTCTGGTCAAACCATTCACGTTCCACGGTGCGGGGCAGGCTTTCCTGATAATCACGCACCAGCAACGGACCGAGATGTCTCATTTGGGGCGTCCACATTAGGGGCAATGCCCAGGCCGGGAATTGTGGACCAAACCCGCCGCCCACACCAGGGTCGACCAGAATCAGTTCATCCACGCGTTCTGGATATTCCAATGCAAACGCCACCGCGACTCCGCCGCCAGCTGAGTTGCCCACCAGGACGGCTTTCTGTACGCCGAAAACATCCAGCAACTCGCGCAGGATTTCCACATTGGCCTTCATGCCATAAGGATTCGACTCCCAATTCTCGGGCATGGGTCGTTCTGTCAGCCCGAAGGCGGGGCGGTCATAGGCAATGACCCTGCCATACTGTGCAAAATCATCCATCACTTCGCGCCAGGAATAGGTACTGCCGCCGAAGGGATGCAGCAAAATGAATGTCCGTTCACCGGAACCAGCTTCCTTGTAATGAATATCCACGCCATGGATCTCAATGAACTTGCTGTCTGGTTCAATAAGTTCGCTCACATCCACCAGGCCGGTCAATTTGGGCACAGGAACAAAAAATGGTCCCAATGCCCCAATCAGAAAAACGACACCAAAAATGGAAAGAACAATTCGCTGCCAGCGTTTCATAAAGAAATTGAACTACTGTCCCGCTGCTGCAATAAAAAAGGCGATCGTCGCATCTGCGGCCTGGGACCATTGTTCGGCGGGGGAAATGCTGGCTGGGTTATCGCCAGCCTGAGGTCCGTAGGAGCCGAACTGGGCGTGATTGCCGCCCTCAATGGCGATGAATTGCGTATCCGCAAGCAGGAGTTCGCGCGAAGCATCCAATTTATCGGAAGTGGCAAGACCATCATTCGTGCCGAAGATCGAAACCGCAGGGATCTGTTTTACTTTCAACGCATCATCTGCCGGGTATGAAGCCCAAAAGACCACCCCGCTAATATTCTCATGTTCTGAGGCATAGATCGAAGCCGCCACCCCGCCGAGGGAATGACCGCCCACAAACCAGGTTTGGATCTCAGGATGCGCCGCAATGATCGGGTCTGCGGCGTTAATATCAAAGAATGCCAAATTCAGCTTCACAGGCATCACGGCCACAAAATATCCCTGCGCGGCGATCTGTTTCAACAAAGGCGCATAGGCGCGATGATCCACCTTGCCGCCGGGGTAAAAGACAAAACCCACCTGCACATCGACACCGACAGGAGAAAACTCAATCCAACCGTTGACATCCTTCACATTCACCTGTGCATCCGATGTCAATGTGGCCAGGGCCGTATCATCAGCTGCCAACACATCATTTGACCAAATCACAAACGCAGCCACAGCCACAACGAGAACGGCAGTCACCACTGCCGCCACAATTTTCCAATTCATTCGCTTCATTTAGTTACCTTTTGCGAGTTCTTTCGCCTTCTCCCAAATCGCATCGAACATATTCATGGTCAGTTTTTTGGTGGACGTATTTTGCTGGCTGGGATGGTACGAACACAGCACCCATTTCCCATTTGCCAGTTCAAAAGACGCGCCGTGAGCAAAATGTTTTACCAGGTCACGCTGATTGTAAATCTTCATAATTCTCTCAAAAGCAATACGCCCCAGGCAGACGATCACCTTTGGGTCGATAATCTCCAGTTCCCGTTCCAAAAACGGCTGACAACGATTCAACTCATCGGGACTGGGCTTATTATCCGGCGGAGCGCAACGACCGGATGCCGTGATATACATATTTTTGAGGATAAGCCCATCGCCTCTGGACTCAGACCGGGCCTGATTCACAAACCCAGCCTTGTGCAACGCCGGATACAAAAAATTCCCCGAAGCATCGCCCGTGAATTGCCTGCCCGTGCGATTCGAGCCATGCGCGCCGGGAGCCAACCCCA
>DAOQPR010000320.1:0-3803 GCA_035333265.1 Anaerolineales bacterium | reverse complement strand
CTGGCCGAGCACTTCGCGGGTGGGACCATCGAGCAGAACCTGTCCTTTCGAGAGAGCAATAACGCGCTCGAAATTCTCAGCGCAGAAATCGATGTCGTGGGTGATGGTGATGACGGTCTTGCCTTCCTTCTTTAGTTCTGCAATGACATGCGCAATGCGCGCCACATTAACTGCATCCTGTCCGGTGGTGGGTTCGTCGAAGATGACAATGGGCGTATCCATCGCGATGATGGAGGCCAACGCCACCATTTTGCGCCAGGTGGGGGAAAGGTCATAGGGATTGGTCCCCGTCTTATCGGCCAGTTCTGTCAGCGTCAGCGCGCGCTGGACCAGTTCATCCACCCTTCCTTTTGCATACCCCAAATTGCGCGGACCGAACGAGACTTCGGTCAATACATCCCGTGAGAACAATTGCTCATCCGGGTTCTGAAAGACGTAGCCAACCCGCGACGCCAGTTTGGCCACAGATTGTTTTGTTGTCTCCCAATCGCCAATGGTTACAGAGCCGGAGGTCGGTTTGAGCAGGCCGTTGAAATGACGTACCAGGGTGGTCTTCCCCGCTCCGTTCTGCCCGACGATGGCCACCTGCTCGCCGAGATCCATGGTCAGGCTGATGCCTTTAAGCGCTTCCAGGCCGGTGGGATAGGTAAAACAAAGATTGGTGATTTCGATGTTCATCATGTTTTTGGCGGCCGCGAGGCTTGGCCCTACGATCTAAATCCTTCCACAGATTCATCCAACGTGACGGGTAATTTTTCTTTCTTCCACAGCCCGCGTTGCTTTGCCTCTCTTGCTACAGACGTGTACCGCGACACACCGACGTGATTCTCCACAAGCAGGTTTGAGGTTAACACTTCGTTCGGTTTGCCTTCCATCAGGATTCGTCCCTCTTTCAAGGCGATGACGCGGTCGGCAAAATTCGCGATCCATTCCACTTTGTGCTCCACCATCACCACGGTCATGCCCTCTTCTGCCATTCTGCGCACCACGCCGAAGACTTCGCGGGTGCCGATGGGGTCCATTTGCGAGGTCGGTTCGTCGAGCACCAAAAGCCTGGGTCGCATGACCAGGATCGAGGTCAGAGCGACGCGCTGCTGTTGGCCACCCGAAAGCGAATATGGGGAACGGTCTGCCAGATCGCGGATGCCGGTCAATGTCATCGCTTCTTCCACGCGGACCTTCATCTCGTCACGTGGGACCCCGATATTTTCCAAGCCGAAAGCGATTTCTTCAAAGACCGTGTACTTTGCGCCGGAAATTTGATTGAAGGGATTTTGGAACGCCAACCCCACGTTCAGCACCCACTCATCCAGCGTGGACTCGCTGGACTTCCTGCCGTCCACTTCGATCTCGCCGGAAATCTCGCCCTTGAAGAAATGCGGTACGAAACCCGCCAATGCATAGCATAGCGTAGATTTACCTGCGCCATTCTGACCAATGATCGAAACGAACTCACCTTCTTGAATCTGCAAGTTGATGTTTTGCAGGACGGGCTCCTTGGTGAGCGGATATTTGTAGGTGACGTTTTGAAGATTTACGAAAGCCATAGGTTTAGCCCGACAGAAGCGATGATGAGGATGAGCAGCACCCAGCGTAAACTTTGATCGAAGGTGGAGTCAGGAATTTCGTGCAGTGATGTTTTGACATGTTTAGACGTGAAGCCGCGCGCTTCGATGGCAATGGCGCGTTCTTCCACTTCGACCAGTGAGCCGAACACCAATGGTCCTACCAATGGAACCAACGAACCGGCACGTTTGAAAAAGGTGCTTTCGGTATCCAGCCCCCGTGAGCGTTGGGCAGAGATAATGGTCTGAGCCTTGGCTTGCATTTGCGGAATGATCTGCAGGGTGGAGATGATGACATAGGCGAACTGGCCGGGCAATCCGCGGCGGGTGAGGTCGGACATCAACTCGCTGGGATGGGTGGAGAGCAGAAAGAGCGTAAAGGAGGAGACCATCACGAAAATTCGCATGGCATTGCGAAACGCGAACAGCATGCTTTCAGTGGTGACATCCAGAAAATAGAACTTGAAGATCACATCGGTGCCGATGGGCTGGAAAAAAGCCTGCATCAAAAACAGGAAAGTAGCCGCTGGCAGAATGAGGCGCAAGGCGGTTAACGAAAATTCGCGAAAGACCTTCCCTAATAGACTCAGTGGAATAATGGCGGCGATCACGAGCAGATGCGGCGTCCAATACCAGGGAAAAGTGAAGGCGATGATGACCAGCGCGAGGGTGAGCACCAGTTTAGTCAGTGGGTTGAGGCGGTGTAGGAAACTGTCTCGTTGGATATGGAAGGAAAGTCGCTCATGCATAGGCTTGGATTATACCCAGTGTGGAAATAAAAATCCCCTCCCGGAAAGGGGAGGGGATTCGGTGTTGAAAATTTATCCGCCCAAAATGTTTCTGAGCATGAAGGCTGCGAACAACACCAGCACAACCACCACACCGATGGCAATGTACATCTGGGTGGTGCTCTGGCCGCCGCTAACTTCCACCTGGCTTGCCTTGGGGTAACCGCCGATCATGCGCTTGGGCAGACCCTGAATGATCGCAAATGCGAGCATGGCGGTGGTGATCTTGTCCACGGGCTCCACGAGGAAGCCGGTGCTCAAAACGGCCTGCACCATGCCGGTGCCGGTTTGCATCAGGTAGGCGGTGATGAAGGAGGAGCCGCTGGCCGTGATGCCGCCGTAAAGATACACTGCGATAGGGGTTGAAACGATGGCAGCGGTGATAGCCACCACAAAACCAGTCACGACAACCTTCCACCATTCCTTGAAGAAGCCCCATTGAGCCATGCGCCCGGCGTTATAACCGATGAAGAAGGCAACAGGCCACCAAGGCAGCGCATTCGGGTCTACAGCGATGCCCCAAATAATATTGGAAAGAGCGCCGGTAAGTGCGCCTGCCCATGGACCGCACAGGGCAGCAACGAGAACCGTACCGATCGAATCAAGGTACACGGGCAGTTTCAACAAGACAACGACCTGACCGATGGCAATGTTGATGGCGATGGCGATGGGAATGAGCACCCACGTTTGAGTATTGAAATTGTTCTTGATCCTGTCCAGCATAAGTTCCTCCAAATGAATTTACTTAATTGACGACATATCAATGATAACCCCTACCGCCTCTTTACGTCACGAAGGAGAATTTGCCAGTTTTTCCATTCGCTCCAAAAACAGATCCATGAACATACGCGGGCGCACTCCCATTGCCACCTTCAGGTTCGCCGGTTTCTTCTCGTAATTATAAAAATCTGCGAACGTGTTGCCCAACCCCACTCCAGAGGAAATATCCACATCCACCACCAGGTTCTGGTAGTCGCAGATCTCTGGCATGAAGGTCAACGCCAGTGTCATCGGGTCGTTAATGACACAGCCTTCGATGCTCTGGTATTCATCATGGAATTCCATGTAGAAGCGCGTCGATTCCTCGATGTACTTTGTAACCGGCGAATCGATTCTCTGCAGTCGTTTTAGATCTCCAGGTGTAAAGATGCATTGATAGGTCACATCCAGCGGTGTGAGCAGGATCGGCATGCCCGAATGAAAAACGATATGCGCCGCATGCGGGTCCACATACGTGTTGAACTCCGCCAGCGCCGTGGTGTTGCCGGGGTGTTGGATCGCCCCGCCCATGATAAACACCTCTTTAACATTCTGGGCGATGCGCGGTTCCTTGCGATAGGCGAGCGCGACATTTGTCAACGGGCCGATGGCCACCAGCGTGATCTCCCCCGGGCGTGACATGATCTGCTCAATGAGGTAATCGGTTCCGTGCCCCGCCCTGGGTTGGGTC
>DAOQPR010000319.1:0-3826 GCA_035333265.1 Anaerolineales bacterium | reverse complement strand
TGACCTCACGCTGCACCACCATCCTGCGCGAAGTGTATCGGACGCAATCTTTCAACGTTGGAGTCAACATTGGGGAAGCGGCAGGAGCAGGCGTGCTGGGACATGTTCACATCCACATCGTGCCGCGCTGGGCAGGCGATACCAACTTCATGTCCTCCGTCGGCGAGACGCGCGTACTGCCCGAAGCACTGGAAGATACCTATCAACGGATCCGGCAAGCCTTTGAAAAATAGATACGAACGCACTCCAAAATCTGTAAGCCTTGGAGTGCGTTCCCTATTCTTCATCCTGTTTGCTGTTCTACTCATCGCTGGCTGCGTGGCAAAGCCCATCAATGCACCTGCTGGCGCAACCGCAAGCGTTACCGTCACAACAACCCGGGGGACTCCGTTGCCCACCCTCATCCCTACGCCACAAGGCTTTTCCACACCCATCACCTACGGTCCCAACCCGGAAGATTTTCCGGCAAACATCAACCCACTGAGCGGGCAGCAGGTGAAAGACCCCAGCTTGCTCAAGACTCCCGGCGTGATGGTCTCCATTTCACATTTTCCGGTCAGCGCGCGGCCACAGGCGGGGCTTTCATTTGCGCCGTGGGTCTTCGAGTTCTACATCACCGAAGGCGCAACCCGCTTCCTGTCTGTGTTCTATGGAGGGTTCCCCGAGCCGGAAATTCCCCTTAGCGGCGATTGTCTTGTGCGCCGCGAGCCGTTCGTGCAAACTTCCACGCTGCTGGGCAACCGCATCTGGCTGGATGAGAATCAAAATGGTGTTCAGGAAGATTACGAAAAAGGGTTGGGTGGGTTATGCGTAAACTTATATGACTCCAAACGCCAACCCTTGCAGCAAACGACCAGCGACTCGAACGGCTATTACGGTTTCAACGTTGAGCCGGGGAACTATATCGTCGAGTTCAAACTCCCGGCGTGGTTGAAGTTCACGCAGAAAAATGTTGGGGTTGAGGACAAGGACAGCGACGCCGACCCGGTAACAGGTCAGGCAGAAGCGGAAGTGCGGTCCGCGCATCTTTATCTGGATGCAGGCCTGATCCCATCCAGTGAAGCGACTCAACCCGTTGACACCTCCCTACCCGCCGCCGAGGTGGGACCGGTGCGCTCCGGTCGGCTTCTATACATTGACATCCATAACTTCTTCCCCAACTCATGTTTCATCTACGCCTCGGCTTCACCTGAAATTTTGGATATGCTGCCGCAGTGTTATTTTGTGCTGCACGATGACACGACCGGCGGCGCCATGCTGTCGCTGGAAAAGATGAGAGCACTCGCCGAAGATTCCAGACAGGCCGCCACTGAAGACTTCACGTATGCCAGCAATATATTTTCAGAACAACCGCCCAATGGCGGCTGGACAGCGAACCTCTTGAAGATGTATGTGGCTTTGCGCAACCAGGCTGCATTTGTATATGACCCGCTCTCCGGTTCCTATTGGCGTTACGTGGACGATACCTCGCAGGAGAACGCCGGGATCTTACACCCCGAGATCGACCGTTTGACTGGCAGGCAGTTGCAATTTGAAAACGTCATCGTCTTGTACGTGGAGCAGGAAGTGTTCGAGTTCCAAGGGACGCCCGTGCCCGCGCTGATCGACACGTACCTTGAACTCGGCAATGGCGGATACGCCTACCTCTTCCGCGATGGAATGAAATACGACATCCGGTGGAGCACCAAGGCCCGCGAATACGAAAAACAGACCGGGCAGGCGCGTCCGATCTATTTTGTGGACGCAGACGGAAATCCCGTTCCGCTCAAGCCCGGGCGGACGTGGCTCTTCGTCGCCACACCGTATTCGTACGTCACCAATCAAATGGATGGAAGTTGGGTGATGCGTTTCACCCCGCCTGAAGGGGCGAGGTAGTTGCGGAAAATTAAGAGATTGACCTATCCATAACCAACAGGTATAATCTAGACAGACTAGACAGAAAGGAATTCCCAATGAACTCAACCTGGCAAATTCAGGATGCAAAAAACAAATTAAGCGAAGTCATCACCCGTGCCCTCAAACAAGGCCCGCAACTTATCACAAAACATGGCCAGAAAACGGTGGTGGTGATCTCGTATGCGGAATATGAGCGCTTAAGAAAATCTCAAGGCAGCCTATCCGAGTTTTTTCGCACCTCCCCATTAACGGGTCTGGATCTGACGCGGAATAAATCTTTGCCTCGTAAAGGCATTGATCTATGAAATACTTAATGGATACCTGTGTCGTTTCAGAGTTGATTTCAAAGCAGCCGAACACGAATGTTGTGAACTACGTTGATTCTCTCGACATAGAAGATGTGTTTCTAAGCGTTATCACAGTTGGGGAGGTTGCCAGGGGAATTCACAAACTCCCCAATTCAAAGCGAAGACAAGAATTGGAAAGATGGTTAGACGAAGACCTGCTAATCCGTTTCGAAGGAAATATCATCCCCCTCGACACGCATATATTGATTCAATGGGGGGATCTGTCTGCCAGGCTTGAAAAAACAGGAATTACTTTACCAGTCATGGATGCGCTGATCGCCGCAACTGCATTGACCCATCATATGACCCTGATAACACGAAATGAAAGCGATTTTGAAAATACGGGAATTCAAATCGTAAACCCTTGGTGAGTTTTGGATGATGACATCCCCTATCCCTGATTGCGCATAAAATCTGCCACTTCGCCAAAGCGGGATTTTAAATGCTGCACCACCGCCGGGGGGAAATCACCGGCATCCAGGGCCTGCTCCATGCACCACAACCACTGATCGCGCTCGCGTTCGCCGATGGTGAACGGCATATGGCGTTGGCGCAAGCGGGGATGCCCAAACTTTTCCATATACAATGGCGGCCCGCCCGACCAGCCCGAAAGGAACATAAAAAGTTTCTCGCGCGACTGCTTCAAACTTGCGGCATGAAGCGCGCGGATATCCTTTGCTTCGGGCGAGGAATCCATCAGGTCGTAGAAGCGGTCCACCAGGGCGCGCACGCCCGTCTCGCCGCCGAGCAATTCATACAGGGAGGTTTCAGTCATGGGCGGAATTTTACCCTGCCAAAGTATAATAAACAAAACGGAGGCACGATGAGTCACGAAAACGAAGCGGTCATTCTGGGTGCGGCCCGCACACCCATCGGAAAATTTCAGGGGGTATTGAGCAACATCCCGGCGGCCAAACTGGGCGCCATTGCCGTACAGGAAGCGGTCAAACGTGCGGGCATCGACCCGGGCGATGTGGAAGAAGTCCTCATGGGCAATGTGGTGCAGGCTGGTAACGGCCAGGCCCCGGCGCGGCAGGCAGCCATCTTCGGCGGTGTACCCGCCACGGTCAGCGCGACCACGATCAACAAGGTCTGCGGCTCGGGCTTGAAAGCAGCCATGATGTCGGCACAGGCCATCCGCGCGGGCGATGCGGACCTTTACATCGCAGGCGGATTCGAATCCATGAGCCGCGCTCCGTACCTCGTCAGCGGACGCATGGGCGAGTTGAAGTTCGGCAATACCCAAATGACCGATGCCCTGCTTAACGATGGTTTGTGGGATCCGTTCGAGAATTGGGGCATGGGCAACGCCGCCGAGTTCATCGCGGATGAATACGAAGTGACCCGCGCCGCAATGGATGAGTTCGCGCTTCACTCTCACCTCAAAGCGGTGGCGGCTCAAGAGGCGGGACGCTTCAACGCTGAGATCGCTCCCGTCCAGATCCCCGGCCGCAAAGGCGAAGTGACCACCATCAGCCACGACGAGGGCCCGCGCAAAGACACGTCGCTCGAGTCACTGGCCAAACTGAAACCCGTCTTCAAAGCGGACGGCAAGGTGACGGCGGGCAACGCATCCTCCATGA
>DAOQPR010000318.1:0-3826 GCA_035333265.1 Anaerolineales bacterium | reverse complement strand
GGATGTGCTAAGCAGGTTTACCTTTAAAAATGTCCAGAATAGTTGAAGGAGTATGTTCACGTATCTGAGTCTATCATGATAGGACTATGTCATCACGGCGCCTTCCATCTTCAACAGCCATTCCTTGGTCTTAAGTCCACCCCGGCCGCCATAGCCATGAAGTTTGCCATCTGTGCCAATGACACGGTGACAGGGCACAATAATGGGCATAGGGTTCATGGCATTGGCTGCGCCTACGGCTCTGTAAGCATGTGGATGATCGATCTCCCGGGCAATGTCGATATAAGTGCGTATTTCTCCATAGGGAATTCGGAATACAGCTTGCAGCGCCTCGCGTTGAAACGGGGTGAAGGGCGTCCAGTCGATGGGAATGGTGAAAGTCGTCCGCTTGAGTTGCAGGTATTCGCGCAATTCCCTCGCATAAGGCTGAATTTTTCTTTGGTTGGATAGGGCGGAACGTTTTATCTTTTTTAGGTAGGCATCCAACTCCACCTGGCTATCCGCCCATTCGACAGCGATCAGGCCCAAGTCGGAGGCAACGAGGCGAAAATCTCCCAAGGGAGTACCGTTTAAATCTCCAACATAAAGAGGCGAGGGTTGAGTTGACATATTCATATCCTTTTACAAGAAAAGAGTATCGGAAAACGCTTACATTTCTGTTATTTGTCGGACAATCGTAGGGCAATCGTAGGCTTTGCGTCAAGTATATTTCGGATAACCATGATAAATTTACGCACGTAAGGTGATTTCTCTTCTCCTCCTTTCAAAGGGAACCGCGGTCGGCGTCCGCGGTTCTCGTAGTTTAACGGGGTAATTCCATTATATAATCTCACCATCATCCTTTGAAAGAGAAAAATATGCCTGTACAAATTACCATCATCGGTTTGGGACAAATCGGCGCTTCAATGGGTCTGGCGCTTGCGGCTCATAAGGAACTTGTTGTTACAGTGGGGCATGACAAGGATTATTCTGTTGAACAACGTGCAAAAAAGAATGGCGTGGTGAATACCACCAATCATAACCTGCCCAGCTCCGTGGAGAATGCAGACATGGTCATTCTGGCGCTGCCCGTTCATGAGATCAGAGATACTTTCAAATATATTGCCCAGGACATTAAGAAAGATGCGGTGATCGTGGAAACATCCCCCATCAAAGCCGAGGTGGCTAAATGGGCCAAGGAATTATTGCCCGAAACAGTCTATTATGTAGGATTGGCGCCAGCCATTGGAACAAATTACCTCGACTTGAAAGAATCGGGTCTGGACTCAGCCAAAGCTGATCTGTTTGCGAAAAGCATTTTCCTCCTTTCAGCTCCCTCTGGCACCCCCGGTAACGCTGTAAAGCTGGTCTCGGATTTCGTCGGTTTATTGGGTGGAACCGCCATGATGACCGACCTGCTTGAATCTGACGGATTGATGACCTCTGCTCATCTTTTACCCGGATTGGTTTCGGCAGCATTGTTAAACGCGACGACGAATCAACCCGGCTGGCAGGAAACCCGGAAAGTGGCCAGCCGTGGTTATTTTAGCAGTACCAGCGCCCTGGAATTTGAAACAGCCGAATCCATTGCAGCCCTGTCGGTGCAAAACCGTGAGAATGTCATCCGTGCCCTGAATACGTTGATGAACGCACTACTCGACTTGCGCGATGACCTTGAGAACAAGGATGATGAATCTTTAAAGAGACATTTGCAATCGGCACAAGCTGGCCGCCTCAACTGGCTGGAAGACCATGGCCGGGCAGATTGGAACCGCGCGCCTGTTGAAAAAGTAGAAAAGGTATCCATTATGGAAAGCCTGCTCGGTTCGAAGTTGGGAAAGATGGGAAAGCGTAAGGAAGAGTAACAAGTAATGAGTAACGAGGGAAGCGGGATGAGTTGTTTTTGCTATATCCTCGAATGTTCAGACGGAACGTACTACACCGGCTGGACGACCGACCCGGAACGACGCGTGGCCCAGCATAATCGCGGAGTTGGCGCGCGTTACACAAAAACCCGCCGCCCAGTGAAGCTGGTCTATCTGGAAGAACAATCCGATAAGATCACAGCATTAAAACGCGAAAGAGCCATCAAAGCTCTCCCGCGAAAAAAGAAAATGGAATTGTTCCTGTAGAGACATCCCTTGCGGGTGTCTTTTTTTATACATCATTTGGCAAGACCACCACACGAAAACCATAATCGTTCCAGGCCTTGTTCGGGCGGGAGATATGGAAAAACTGGCGGCCTGTAACACGTTCCACGAATTGATTGTGATACCATGACCCACCACGGAACGCCAGCCATTCAAAATCCTTGATATAAAAATTCGCCTGCCATTCCCATACATTCCCGGCCATATCCATGACTCCGTAAGGGCTTTTCCCCAGGGGATATTTGTTCACTGGCGTGGTATGACCATACCCACTTTCTTCCACATTGGCACGTTCCAATATCACTTTTATCGACTTTGTTTCCTGACCCGGTTCATCCCATGGATAGCGCATATCAGGGATATTGCCACCCTGGGCGGCAACCCATTCTTTTTCCAATGGCAGACGCATGTTCTTTGGTTTTAGACCTGGGTTGTCTCTTCCTTCGGGCAATTCCTCCCAGTTCTTGCAGAGCCATTCGCAGTAGGCGCTGGCTTCGAACCATGAGATGCCCACCACAGGATGCAGTGGATTCGAGACTCCAAAATCCTTGTGGTCCCACAGCCTGGGAAACAAAACCCTGGTATTTGCTTTTTTAAGTTCATCCCGCAGGAACAATAAACCCGCCTCACCCCAATTTCCAGTTTGCGAGCAATCCATATCAAATTTTGAAAAATCCAGCCAGTAGAGCGGATTGGAGAAATCAGGCGACTTTAGAAATCGTTCGTATTGTGAATTGGTAACCGGATATTTCCCGATCCAGAATGGGTGGTTCATTGAGGTATTGTTTTGTTCAGGAATCTCGATGAACTCGTATAGGTCCGCCAAATTGTCGCTAAGAACGGGTTGTTTGGGTCGCACGGCTGGAATGGAAATATCCACTCCCAATGCGCCCGCGCGAAGTTTCAGAGACTTGAGTAATTTTCCATGGGCGCTGGGAGTAAAGTAATCGGCCCAATGTAGTTTTTTTAACCGGTCAAAGGTAGGTTCACATTTATCAAGCCGCAATGGGATGATGTAAATCGCTCCCTCAGGTTTTTCATCTGCCACATCCAGTGCATGGCGAATCTCCTTATTGACATAGCCTTCCTTGGCAACCGAGACCTGTGAAAGGCAGATGATGATTACATCGGCGTCATGCACGGCCTTATTGATCTCGTAGTCAAAATCCTGGCCGGGGAGCAGATTCTCTTCATCCAACCACGGGTCGATCCATTTTTCCGCCGCAAGGCGTTTGTATAACTCCCGCACGGCAGGTTTGTCTTGGGAGGCGTGGCAAAGGAAAACGCTGAGAGGACGGGTCATGATGCATTTCCTTGGGTAGATGAGATTCTTGAATTATATCCCTCTCCCCTATCTTTGCTGATGACCGATATAAAAAGCGATATAAAAGGTAGGGTTACTTGATTTACCAACTCCGGATAGATATACTGTTTACTGACCGCTCACGTTTAGTATGGAGGCGAGATGAAACAGGAATCTTCATTTGGAAGCTTTGTAAGGCAGCGCCGTCGTGAAATGGACCTGACGCAGGAGGAACTGGCGCGGCGCGTGGGTTGCGCAGCCATTACCCTGCGCAAGATCGAGGCGGATGACCTTCGACCTTCTGTTCAAATAGCAGAACGGCTTGCCATGGCGCTCGGCATCCCGTTGGACGAACGGGCGGAGTTTGTCCGCCGTGCCCGTGCGATCACTCCTG
>DAOQPR010000317.1:0-3830 GCA_035333265.1 Anaerolineales bacterium | reverse complement strand
GGGCGTAGGACAGGGTCGTCAGCGGCAATGTCAGCCGCTTGTGACCCTCGGCATACCAGCGCGGCGCGTCGCGTGCATGGACCGGGTGCGGGTCGAGCAGTTCGCGCAGCGAGACCTCGGACATGTCGAGGATGCGGGCCCCTTGCTCCTTGGCCGCCTCGCCCAGGTCGATCTCGTTCTCCCGGAAGGTCAGGATGTTGAGCCGGCCGCTCTTGCGGTCGATCTCCTGGCGGCTGCCGTTCATCAGCAGCACCCTGGGACCGTTCGCGCCTTCCAGCAACTGGCCCTTCTCGGCCAGGATGGTGGCGTGGGCGCTCGCCTCGCGGCCGTCGTCGACCATGATTCCATACAGCGCGCCGTCATTGCCGCGACTGCGCACATAGACGGTCAGCTTGTCGGAAATCGGGGTGAACACCCCCTCCTGCAGCAGGAACGCGGCCATCCGGTTGCGGATTTCCCACTGGTACTGGCGGAAGCTGGTCAGCGTGCCGGGCACCGCCGACAGGGTCAGCCAATAGCCGATCTCCAGGCTGCGGTACGCAAGATACCAAAGCACGAAGAAGGGGATCACCGAATTGAAGACCTGCCACAGACTGCGCCAGGTCTCGGGGTATGCATATTTGGCAACGATGGATTGCCATTTGATCTTTCCAATGCTCATGATAAGCCTCCGAAGAATTATATAAATATCATACCGCATTTCCGTTATACTTCGCGCATGCTCACACTTCCCGGATTGATCGACCCCCATGTTCACGTACGCGAGCCCGGCGCAACCCACAAAGAGGATTGGGACACCGCCACGCAATCGGCTCTGGCCGGCGGCGTGACCACCATCCTTGCCATGCCGAACACCAAACCGCCCATTTTCGATGCGGCCACCTTGCAAGTTTCCCTGGATGCGGCCAAAGCCAGGGCGCGTTGTGACTATGCTCAATTCGTGGGGGCTGGTCCTGATAATGCGGATATTGCCGCTTCGCTCGCACCGAAAGCGGCCGGGCTAAAGATGTACCTTGACTCCACCTTTGGGGAGCTGCGCCTCGATGACATGCTACTTTGGATGCCGCACTTCCAGAAATTTCCCCGGAACTATCCAATGGTGATGCACTCCGAAAGCCGGACCATGGCAGCGGCCATCCTGTTCTCGGCGATCTACGACCATCCCGTGCATATTGCGCATGTCTCATTGAAGGAAGAGATCCTGCTCATCAAAGCCGCCAAGGAACGCGGCATCCAGGTGACTTGTGAGGTTTGTCCGCACCATTTGTTCCTTTCCAGGGAAGATATCCCCGCCATTTCGCATGGGCATCCGGGTCGCGGCGAAGTACGCCCGAGGTTGGCGGCAAAAGAGGATGTGGACGGCCTGTGGGCAAACCTGGATGTGATCGATTGTTTCGCCACCGACCATGCTCCACACACATTGGAAGAGAAAGACTCTGAAAACCCGCCTCCCGGATTCCCCGGCCTGGAGACTTTGCTGCCCCTGTTATTGACCTCTGTTAAGGAAGGCCGCCTGACTCTCGATGATATCGTTCAAAAATCGGTCATCAATCCGCGCCGTATCTTCAATTTACCGGAGCAACCCGAAACCTGGGTTGAAGTGGACGAAGATGAAGTCTATGAGATCAAGGCTTCCGAACAATTCTCACGCTGTAATTGGACACCCTTTGAAGGCTGGAAGGTGAGTGGCAAAATAAAGAAGGTTGTTTTGCGCGGAAGAACTGCTTTTGAAAATGGAAAGATGCTGGTTGAAGCTGGCTACGGAAGAGATGCTCGAATGTGAGTGAAAAAGAAGGATCAGTCTCTTTCGTGTTCTTTTTCACATATTATCCCTATTGCTATCCGAAATCTCTCCTCTTGACCCCATATTTAGGGGGTTTTGTCTAGTCAAAAAATCGGTCTATTCCCTCTCGCCTGTGGATAAGTACCCCGAAACTGTGGAAAACTACCCTCCCCTGTGGACAACAGGCCTCTTTTGGAAGGAAACTTTCTTCCATGCAAAGAACCCTGTACCACCATATATGGGGGGTAGTTTTTACAAATACCGAGATATGGAAGAATCAAGTAAAGTGTTATTTTTTCATCCCAACTTTGTGGATAAGTTATCCAATGAAAATCCACAGCGGAGATTCTGTTTGGGCGCAAGATCAACACTATGTCTGGGGGATGCGTTTGATCGACATCCATATATGGGGTGATATCGAGTTTATCCACACTATCCACAGCCCCTACTATTATTACGAATCCATATCATACTTATATACTCCTTGAATCCATTAAGTGAATCCTGTACAATCCTCAAATCAAGTAAGGTCGTCCCCTCTTAGCCAACCTTGGGAGGTTGCCATGGATATGATCAAAGTTTCAGCCAACTCCCGTACCTCTGCAGTAGCCGGGGCCATCGCGGGTGTGATCCGCGAGCACAAACGGGCAGAAGTGCAAGCGATCGGCGCCGGTGCCGTTAATCAGGCGATCAAGGCCTTGGTGCTTGCCACAAGTTATCTCAAGAACGATGGGATCGAAGTGGCCTGCGTTCCTGAGTTCGTGGATGTTGAGATCGAGGATAAGGTGCGCACCGCAATCAAACTGGTGATCGAGTCGCGTCCATCTTCGGCCCCAGTCCCTGAGTCGTAATCCTATAAGGTGACAGGTGCCAGAGCGCCTGTCACCTTAATTTATTGACCGGAAGTTCGCAGGGTGGCGTATAATTATTAAGCGGAGAGATACCATCCGCTTTATCTCCACCTGTATTGTTATGAGACATTGGAAGCAATTTCCACGCGTCGCGCTTGTCCTTGCCTTGGTCGCTGTTTTAGCAGCCGGGCTCTTTTCGCCGCAAGTGGAGAGTGTAGGTGCGAGGCCTTTGGCAATTTGCCCCGGGGGAATCATTACACAATGGACATTTTTAGGTAGTGTAACTACTCCTTCTACCGGCGCAGGTGTATACGCCAATGGAACAGGGATAAATCTTACCTATGCGGCAGGTCCAACCGGTGCTCCTGATATGGCTATCAGTTTTACCGGATGGACGACCTTAGCTGCAATCGACCCTCTAGATTATGTTGAATTTTCTGTAGATACCACCGGGCGGAGTGATATTGGATTTAGTTTTGATTACCGTTCCACTGCTGCTGGACCGAATACTTTGGATTTACAGTATTCTTCTGATGGAACTACGTTTACCTCATATGCGATTATTCCCCTAAACAGAGACTCTTTATTCTACTCACTCTCCTATGATTTATCCTCAATTATTGCAATAAATAATAATCCTAATACGAAGATCAGGCTGTATGGATATGGCGCTGGTGGTGGTAATCTCCGATTGGATAACGTAACTATTTCAGAGATTTGCCCAACTCCAACGCCGACTGATACTTTCACCCCGACCAATACACTTACTCCAACTGATACCCCCATCTTTTCTCTTACACCATCTCTTACCCCAGTTGCCGGAGAGGTCATTATCAGCGAAGTAGCCTGGGCGGGGACGAAGGCTTCAGCAGGCGACGAATGGATCGAGTTATATAACACCCGTTCTACGCCGATTTCCTTGAATAACTGGAGACTTACCACAGACAGCGGCAGCGTGGATATTGTTCTGAACGGTACCATCCCTGCAAATGGTTTTTTCCTGCTGGAACGCGCCTACGATCAAACCGTGAGCGATGTCCCCGCCTCGCAGATATACTTCGGCAATCTAGCAAATAGCAACGAAATACTTCGGCTGCGAAAGTCAGATGGGGTTCAAATGGATACAGCCAACTCCAATGGCGGGGCCTGGCCGGGTGGCGGTGGAACCAATGTTGCTTCCATGGAACGCCTTATTA
>DAOQPR010000316.1:0-3845 GCA_035333265.1 Anaerolineales bacterium | reverse complement strand
ATCTTTGTTCTTCTTGCCGCCTCCGGCTGTTTGAACAGCTGTGATAAACACACCGCCGATCTCGAATTCGCCCGCACCGTCGATGACGTGCTCTGTACCTTTGACCGCTTCCATATTGTTGTGGCCGGGCGCATCGTGGCTGACGGTGACGATATCCGCTTTCAGTTTAAGCGCACTGTACCCCACCGCCTTGTGATCAAATGGATCGGTGACAACAGTTGCATAATTTCGTTCTGTCAGTCTAAAACAAGAATGTCCATACCAGGTGATTTCCATGTAGCGTAAGCCTCCGGGAGGTATTATACCTTACAGGCACAAGTACCCGATGGAAACAAGCCTTCTGAAGAAAAACCAGTAACCATGTTTACCTCAAGAATGGAACATCATCAATATTCACGCAATTCAACCGTTATAATTCTCAAGGGTTTTATATGCAATCTCAATTTAAAGGATAGTATCTTTTATGAAATTTTTCGAGAACGAAAATAACAAGAGATTGTGGGAATTTTTTGGGTTTTTCCTGGCTTTATTCATAGGGCTTGGGCCACGCATTTGGTTCATTCATAAATTCCCAATTGAACAGCGCTCCGATTTTCTCAATATTCTGGAATTTGCCCAAGCCCTTCAACAAAACCTTTTCGCACCTGGTTGGTGGTGGCATTATTTTGCTCCCGGCATCCCATTAATCCTGGGAGGGGTGCTTAATCTTCTACCGGGCATCTCTCCGAATACAGTCGCTCTTTGGGCAACTGCTATCGTTTCCGGGCTCATCTCACTGGCCCCATATCTGATTTGGAAAAATGTATTTCCCATACCGATCCGCATTCTGGGCGCTATCCTGCTAGGAATATGGCCAGCCCAGGTCTATTATTCCAACACCCTGGCACAAGATAATTGGGTATTACTTCCGGCAGTGACTTTAGCAGCCTTGTCCATACGGACTCTAGCCAAGCCAGAGAGAACTTTCCCCATTTTGGGTAGTATTCTTTACGCGCTGGCATTATCCATTCGCCAGGATATGTTGCTCGTATTGCTGCCACTTCTATTCAGCACGTGTTTCGGCACGAACTTTGACATTAAACAACAATGGCGGGCAGGGATAAAAAGCCTTATAGCATTGAGCATTGCCCTAGGATTCCTCATCGTTCAAAGGGGAGTTGCCTCCGGACGCTATGCTCTCTCCTCTGAACATTTAGGTTTAGCATTGGTTGGCACGTACGCCCCGGGATCTGGCCTAAACTGGGTGGTTCCTTGGGGATATTTGGAAAGAGTCCACCCACAACCCATTCCAGATGACCAATTGGAAAAAGTATCCACCGAATTGGCCTTGCAGGAATTCTCCAAACGCCCAGGATTCCATATGGTCCGAATGGCTACTTCTGTATATTACTACACCAACAACATGGAAACCCTGCTCTGGTGGAGTTTGCCAGACCGCCCTATCGGAAATAAGAATACTTATATTGGTGTGCATTTATTCATAATACACAGTCTTTTTCTAATGGCCCTTTTTGTATTCTTTTGGCAGAGTAAAGTGTTCAAATATACATGGCAGGTTATCCTGGCAATTCTCTTAAAGCTCGGCCTACATGCGGTCACTGTTTCTCAACCCCGTTATTTTTTAATCGTTCTTGCCTTCGAGATTCTGTTAATTACCGTGGCAATGGATGAGATCTTAAAAGGTTTCTCCTTCAAATTGACAATGAGTGCCATTGCTGCAGGAATTCTAAGCTTCAGCGGCATCACTGTTTTAGGAAATTCTGCCAAGGACTATGTTCTGGAACATACCTGGGGTATTGAACAGGATGAGTTTTCCCTATCGATCTCTGAGGTAAGTGTTACCTGCAAAGCAGAAAATGCCCAACTTATGTATTTTTTCAATAACGTAGCTGCCTTTAATTTCCGTACAACAAATCCTGTCCCTGGCGACTCGGCAACTTTATTATGTACAGCATCATCAAAGCACCCACAACAGTTAATCCTGAGCTTTGAGGATAGTTTTGGTGGAGAAGGTTCACCCAATCATGTAGCTTATGTAATAACTGCAAATAACCAACAAATCATCTGGCATGATATAGGCGCAAAGACCTGGACGGGGTGGGTCGAAAATGTGAATCTTGGAACTATTGATAATGAGACTCCTCTTGCATTCACGATCTCAATTCAGATGTTAGAAGAAGATCCTGGCAGAGAATGGGGAAATTCCTCTCACATGATTTTTAAGTTAGATACACGCTAATATTTATTTCAATTAGCCATCTCCCTCTCAAGGCAATCCCTGTTGCAGAGGATGGTATTGGATTTGCTATTAAATAAAAGCCGCCCACATTTTGTATATGGGCGGCAAAAGATTTAATACATATCCATCTACGGGCAATGCGGAGCGAGTTTATTCGCCTCGTTGACCGAACTGCTCCAGGAATATTCCTCGTTATCGCTGAAGTAGTAATAGGTCGCGCCGTTGGGCATCATCACGACAGTGATGCCGCCATAGCCGGACATGAAGGGTGTGTAGAACGAGCAGGTATACCCATCGGCAGAAGTAAATTCTTTTGCCCAGAAGCCATTGTTGTATTTGAATACCGGCGAGCCGGTGGTATTCACGCCGCGGTCGGATGGGTCATCCTGCATCGAGTCAGCCAGCATATCAGGTTGGAGGATTTGCGTCCCATTGATGACACCGTTCTGGTTGTTCAAAAGCAAAGCCACTTTGGCAATATCATCTTGCGTCCAGAAGAGACCGTAGCCCGCAAAGGCCTGCCCTGTGGCACTGTTATCGGTGCGCAGGGAAGTCATGGTTCCGGCGCTTAATTTCAGCGGGACAAAGACTTCATCGCGCAGCATGTTGAAGATGTCCCCCCCGCCGCCCTGGGAATTGAGATAGTTCTGCATGGCGCGCCCAACGATAAAGGTATCGGAGGAATGATAAACCCACAACGAGCCAGGCGTGGTTTTGTTCGGGAAGTTGAAAGCCGCCGTGATCTTGGTACTGTATGGCTCAGCCAGGAAGAAAGTTTCCATGTAACTGCCGCCTTCGTCCGATTCATACCCGGCCAGACGATAATTCCCGGTCGCCATATCGATAGTGTTATTAAAGGTCACGTTTGTCCACACGCCGGGAGCGCTCGTGTACTCAGGCACATAATCTTTGATGAGCAGGTTGTACACGCCAGTGCCATATTTCTGTCCTAACCGCATCAGAGACATGGAAGCCATCGCAGACTTTGCAGTGGAATAGGAGGGCACGCGCATCACGCCACAATAGGCATATTGTCCATAACGGGTGCCGCAGCCGGAAACGTAATTGACGCCGTTGAAGACCACGCCATAGGTCGTCATGTGCGCCGCGGTCACACCGCTGCCGAAGACCGAAGTGTTCACGCCGGAGGAGGGATAGTCGATAGCAAGATCAGCCATCGGCTTGGTCGGGAGGCGGTTGCCTACTTCCGTGGCGTGATTGGCTTTGTACGTCGCCGCGTTGGAAACCGCATAGGGTGAATACGAAGCAGAGAGTTGCCCCCACATGTTGATTTTGTAATACACACAGGTCTCCTGCGTGATCTGATAGCGGACATTAGAGACAGACGAAGCGTTGAACAGGAAGGTCATCACGCCATTGTGGGTGCAGTTCGAGTTCCGCTGAACCAGCGTAAATGGGAAGGAGGCGCGCGACCAGTCGTTATCTGTCGTTTCGGACCAGGCGCGTCCCGGCCCAATGATGTAATTCCAATAAGCATGGCCGGTGATGCTCAAGCCTTGCGCCACCGGAATCAAATGACTGCCGTTCTGCACAAATTCAAAACTGAACTCCGGCAGATGTTTGCGCGGATTATCCTGATTGCCCG
>DAOQPR010000315.1:0-3851 GCA_035333265.1 Anaerolineales bacterium | reverse complement strand
TGTCGATGTAATCACGAATGATCAACATCAGGAGGGTTTTCTGTCGTTCGGTGAGTGTAGGCATGGTCATGAAGTTAGCACTCTCAACCTGAGAGTGCTATTGAATGCGGAATAATGATAACAGCGGGAAAATGATGCGTCAATAAGAGGAGTGTAAGAAAAAAAGAAACTCCGGAAAACCGTTTGGATTTTCCGGAGTACTGTTCCATTGAGTTTTACTTATAACCCAGCAAACGCAAACCATTCAAAACCACTAAGACCGTACTGCCTTCATGTCCAACCACGCCAAGCGGCAAGGGCAGTTGCGCTCCGAATGCGCTGGCAACCAGCAACACGATCACACTCATGGCAAATGTTAAGTTTTGCCAAACGACCTTACGAGCCTGCCGCGCCAACCCAATCGAGAACGGAATCTTGCGCAGGTCATCGGACATTAAGACTACATCTGCGGTTTCAATGGCGACATCGGTGCCAGCGCCGCCCATTGCAATGCCAATATCAGCAGTGGCAAGTGAGGGCGCATCGTTGACCCCATCTCCTACCATTGCTGTGGGGCCATATTTCTTTTGCAGAGATTTCAATACGGTCACTTTATCCTGCGGCAGGAGGTCGGCATGGAATTCGTCCACACCGGCACGCGCGGCAATCTTGGCCGCGACCTTTGCGTTATCGCCGGTCAACATGACGACATGTTCAATGCCGATGGCTTTGAGGGCCTTGATCATTTCCACGGCATCTTCACGCAAGGTATCGGCGACACCCAGGAGGCCAAGGAATTTATTTGCAGACAATGAATATACAAACATGGCGGTTTGACCTTCATCCTGCATTGACCCGGCTTTTTCAAGGATCTCTGCCGGGATGGTCAAACTGCGTTCTATGAACATGCGCTCGTTGCCTATCAACAGGCGCTGCGATTCAACAATACCTTCCACACCCTGCCCAGGGATGGCGCGAAATTCCATGGACGGAGGCAGGTTCAGGTCACGGGTGTGAGCCGCCTGCACAATCGCCCTGGCCAATGGATGCTCGGAACGCGATTCCAACCCGGCAGCGAGGCGCAAAATCTCATCCTCTTTCAAATCGCTGAATGTGTGCAAACCAGAAAGGGATGGCTTGCCGCTGGTAAGCGTGCCGGTTTTATCGAAAGCCAACACTTTAAGGGTGGCAGTTTTTTCAAGATGCACGCCGCCCTTGAAGAGCACGCCATTTCGTGCGCCATTCGCAATGGCCGAAAGGATGCTCGCCGGTGTGGAGATGACCAATGCGCATGGCGAAGCCACCACCAGCCAGGTCATGGCGCGATAGAAGGTCGGTTGGAATTCATGGCCGAGAATCAACCACGGCACGAAGATGAGCAAAACCGCTGCTGCCAAAACAAAAATGGCATATCGCTGTTCAAAGGTATCGAGCATTTGCTGGGTGTTGGCTTTGGTCGTTTGCGCTTCTTCCACCATTTTGACAATGCGTGCCAGAGTCGTGTCTTTGGCAAGGCGCGTCACGCGAATTTCCAAGGACCCCGTGCCATTGACCGTACCCGCGAAGACAAGGTCGTTGATCCGTTTTTGCACTGGCATCGACTCACCTGTGATCGTCGCCTGATTAACATCCGACTCGCCTGCAATTACCTCCCCATCAATCGGGAAGCTCTCCCCTGGGCGCACCAGCACCATATCACCGAGTGTGAGCTGTTCAATCGGCAGGGTGATCAAACGCGATCCGCGCCGCACCGTGGCTTGCTTGGGGCGCAAATCCAAAAGTTTTTCGATGGCTTTGCGGCTGCGATCCATGGCATAGGTTTGCAAGGTATTGGAAAGCGAGAACAGGAAGAGCAACGTTGCACCTTCGGCTGGCTGACCAATTGCCGCCGCACCAAGCGCCGCGAGAATCATCAAAAGATCCACATTAAGCGTTTTTTCTTTCAACGCCTCAAGACTCGCCATCAAACCGAACCAGCCGCCGGTGACATAAGAAACAAAATACAAACCAAAGATCAATGCTGGATTCCAACCCAATCCAGTTCCAATGAATGCGGTAAGAGCCGTCACAGCATTGATGACCGTAAATGCCACTTCGATTCTTTCAATCGGGATCTCAATTTTCTTTTTCTCGGCCTCAGTTGGACTCAAAAAAGTCGCCTCCACCTCGACGTTGTCACTGGTTCCCAGTAGAGGGGCGTTTAATTTCACTTCAAGCGTGTTCTTACGAAAAGTCGCTGTGGGTACGGTCGCGGCAGTCTCATACTGCCGTGCAAGCTGTGTGGCAAGTTCACCTATACATTCTGCACAGGCTTCTTCGCCGCGTTCACGTTTGGCAGCACATTGCGCCACCCGCATGGATGCCTCGCGGCCTGCGTGGTTGACCACCTCCAACGCACGCTCATTGCTAATGAGACGCGGGTCAAAGACAGCTTTCAAACTTCCATCAGAATAGTCATAATCCACTTCCTGAATCCCTGCATATCCACGCAGGGTATCAGAGAATATTTGAGTGCAACGTACTTCTTTTTTGGGTGATGTTGAGTTCATCATTTCCTCTTTTGTGTCTTCTGGCAGGCAGGGCATAACCCGTAATACAACACACGTGCCCCAAGCAGTTTGTAACCCGAAGCGGCGGTAATTTCTGAATCGAGATGAGTGACATGCTCACTGGGTATGTCAATGATGCGGGAACAGGAGATACACGCCAAATTGACATGCGGCTCGGTATCCGCGTCATAATGGACCTTGTCATCGCCTGCATGACCCAACACATTTACCACGCCCAGGCCGACCAACGCGTCAAGCGTGTTGTAAACCGTTGCCAGGCTAAGTGAGTGAAAACGCGGTTTAAGTTCATCGTAGATCATCGCCGCAGTCGGATGTTCATCGCTGGATGCCAGCAGTTCACAAATCGCTACCCGTTGGAGGGTGATGCGCATCCCGGCATGTTTCAAGGCGGAGGTAAGGGTGGTTGTATCGGACATGGCTTCTCTTATTTAGAATTATTACAAATTTAGAATTATTATAAATTAAGAGAGGAATTTGTCAAGCATGAAATAAAAGAGCGCTGGAGGATTCTCCAACGCTCTCTGAGTCTGTTTAATAAGGGGATTAAGGTGTCAGCGAGGCCGGACGCCAGGCAGGGTGGAAATCCTGCGCCAGGTCGGTGGTGAGGCGCACACGGTCACCGCCAGAAAGAGTCATATAAAAGATATCCAAATTCCCGGCCTCCCCCACTCCTTCATAGGCAAGGTAGAAACCATCCGGTGAATAATCCACATTTTCGATGAGCGCAATAGTCAACGTCACCCGCAGACCTTGTTCATTCGTATGGTCAGTAGCAGAAGTACTCATCAAATAGGGGTTACAGAACTTTGTCGCACACCGTTGATTAAAGAGGATCAAGTCACCTTTAGGCGACCAGGCAGGAAGGTAATCTGAGTATGAAACACCGCTGCGAATGATCTGCGTTTGTTCAGTGCCATCTGCATTCATAATCCAAATCTGGTAAACGCCCAAACGTTTGACTACGTAAACAAGTTTTGAGCCATCCGGAGACCAGGCAGGCATACGAGCCTCAACTTTGGCTTCACCTTTGGTCAATTGCGTGAGGGATGTAGGATCATCCACCTTGACCGAAAAGATTTCCATCTGGCCTGTACGTTTGGAGGTAAAGGCAATGGTTTGTCCATCAGGAGACCAGGCAGGGTCAAAATTCCCGCCCAGTGAAGAGTCAAGTGTGATCAGCCCGGTGCCGTCTGCATTGATCACATACAAGCTGGAATTGAAATAGGTTTCTTCATTCCCTTCACAAGGCGAAATAAAGACCAGACGTAAGCCATCAGGTGACCAGGAAGGTTGACAGGCTCC
>DAOQPR010000314.1:0-3851 GCA_035333265.1 Anaerolineales bacterium | reverse complement strand
CCGCCTCTGGCTGTAGAAAGGCATGTTCCTGCACTGGTGTTTGATACTCGCCTTCAACGATCACGTCTGCCTGGGCGAAGCCTTCATCCACGTTTCCTTTGCGGATCTTGTAATGAACGCATACGTTCGTGTCGCCCCGGTCTGGGTGTAGGATTGGGGCTCCGGGTTGCATGGCAGTTACCGGGTCCGTTAGAGGCGGAAGGTCTTCGTAATCCACTTCGATGAGTTTCATAGCGGCGGCTGCCTGGACTTCTGTTTCAGCCACGACGACCGCGATTTGGTCTCCTACGAAACGAACGATATCTGAATAGGGCTTGCTGGCCCCTGGCCCGCATAATACAGGTTGATCAGGAATCTGCAATCCATATTCATTGACGGGGACGTCTTGAGCCGTGTAGACAGCTACGATACCAGGGGATGCCAATGCGCTTTTTGTGTTTATCTTTTTCACACGAGCATACGGACGTTCTGCCATCAAGATTTTCATATGCAACATGTCTGACATGCTGCGATCGCCGGAATATTGGGTTGCACCGGTGACTTTTCCACGTGCATCCACGCGCAGTTGTGAAGTTCCAATCGACTTGTTTGACATGGGGTTATCGCTTGTATCGTTTAACTTTGACATTTGACGGAGGTGCATCCAGAGGGCCATAGCGGGAAGGTGCGACTGCCCGATAGGCAAAGGCATATATTACGGACAGAATTCCTCCCAGTGCAACCATGTACACAAGGCATGCAGCCAGAATAGCAAAGAAATGTTGTATCGTTGCAATGGGGCTGAGGATGGTCATAACACCGCTGGATCTGTAAAAAAAGTCCGGGAAGGTTGGCGTGCCAAGCAGTTCATATGGAATTGGCCAGCCATGATCCAGACCATAGTGGATGGTTTCATAACCGGCTGCCCATGAAATGACCGGAATTAGGATGAACATCAAACAACCGATTCCGCGCCAGGCGAAATGGGGCTCGCGTTTTTTATCTACACCAGCTTTTTTTACAGAGCTTCTATATTTACCCATGAATAACCTCAGTATTAAGCTTTACTTGCATCTTCAATCGCTTTGACGATCTTGTAATATCCGGTGCAGCGGCATAAGTTACCGGTAATGGCTTGCTCGATCTCATTTCGGGTTGGGTTTGGCTTTTCTTCGAGCAGTTTTGCGCCAGACATAATAAAACCTGGAATGCAATATCCACATTGAACTGCGCCATGCTCGATGAATTTCTGTTGGATGGGATTTAAGTTCTCCCCATCTGCCAGTCCCTCCACAGTGACGATCTCTGCACCATGTGCCCGTGGAGCCGGGACAAGGCAAGACATGACTGCCTGCCCATCAAGGAATACGGTACAAGCCCCACACTCGCCTTCAGCGCAGCCTTCTTTGGTCCCGATCAACAAACCTTCTTCGCGCAAAAGTCGGAGGAGGGTTTTATCGTAACCGGAACTGAAAGAGTAGTGTTTGCCGTTTATCGTAGTTTCAATGGGCGATGCAGGAAAATCAACCGCGCCTTGTGCCTTACCATTGCCGGCTGACGGCCCTGATAGCAAAATGGGCTTCTTGGGCATTCCGGTCTGTTCTTTTCTATCCCGGATAGCCGTCAAGCCACGCTGTGTGATGACGCGTACCATTTCGCGCCGATAGTTGGCTGACCCTCGTACATCATTGATGGGTTTGGCCGATCTAATCGCCAGTAGGGCGGCTTCGGCGATATTTTTTTCGTTAAGTTTTTTTCCTGTTAGAAATTTTTCCGCTTTTGTTGCATGTGTGATGATGGGCGTCACTGCCCCAAGGGTGATGGAAGCAGATTTAACGACATCTGCCTTGAGGTCAAGAATGATCGCAGCATTGACGAGGGAGATGGCTTGTGCCCGGCGAAGCGCGAGTTTGATGAACGTTCCGCGTTGTGTTTTTGTCAACGCTGGGAAGGAAATATCCACCAGCATTTCATCCGGTTCCATGACGGTTCTACGTACGCCTGTGTAGAATTTTTTAAGCGGGACAACACGGGTTTTTCTTGTTGAAATCAATGTTACCTTTGCGCCAAGTGCCATTAATGGGGTAATGGTATCGTTGGCGGGTGAACCCGTGATGAGGTTTCCTGCCACGGTTCCCCGGTTGCGAATTTGCGGTGCGCCCACTTCCCAGGCGGCACGTGCCAATGGAAAAGCACGTGTACGAATAAGTTTTGAGGCAGCGCAGTCATTGTGTGTAACTAGTGCGCCAAGGTGAATAACATCATCCTCGTCAATGGAGATTTGGTTGAGTTGCGGTATACGGGTGATGTCAATAAGTGTATTTACCCCCTTGCGTACCCCGCGTTCAAGTTCCAGGATCAGATCGGTACCGCCTGCAACTACACGGGCTTGTTCGCGTTTTTCAGCGAGAGCATGAATGACTTCTTCGATGGATGTTGCATTTATATATTGATTCCACATAAGGATCACAAAACCCTAAAGGCCTTGTATACCTTTAGGGTTTCTTTATGATTACCGGCTCCCTGTAACAACTTCGGAGCGGCGTTCGAATGTTTCCACAGCAAGGCGGGCCAGGGAAGTAATATTGCGAATGGCTGCCGGTAGGGCGGTTTCATCGCTCAGGCTGGCTTCCACATTATCCAACCCGCTCTTTATCTGGTCGCTTAGATCAAAGAATGCAGCATCGAATTGATAGATCGCTTCGAGCTCTTTTTCGTTGATCTTGACTGCATCAAACAAGCCGGAGTATCCCCGGGCCGCAGTGCTTATTTTGTCAATAAACGTTCGGAGCGCGAGCACGGCGTTTTCCATGTCGCCCACCTGCTTGATCATGCCCTGGTTCACAAGCTCAACTTGCAAATTCGAAGCGCGGCCCCAATGTTCTTCAAAGCGGCGCGCCACGGTCTCGCGCAGAACTTTATCTGCGTCACGGCGGTTCTGTCTTTCCACATAACCGCCAAAACCGGGGATGAAAGAAACCAATTTCTTGAACGGGTCTACCTGACTGCTAACTTTTTCAAAAAAATCACTCATATGAGCCTCCAGCAGGATATACGTGCAATTGTCCGATTTGTTTCTATATGGTTTCAATTATATCGTTTAAATCCAGTTATAATCAAGAATTGAGCTAATTCTCACTTTCACTAAACTTTGGCAACGACTACCCCATAAAAGTAGCGTCGCCTGTAACTATTTGAGGAGCATACCTATGACTACAGATATTCAATCTCTATTGGGGAAACAAGCAGAGTCCCTTCTCGGCTTCAATTCACCTAAAATCTCAAAAGAACGCCTCCACCTCCCCGGGCCTGATTTCGTAGACCGGATTTTTGTCCACTCTGACAGAAACCCGCGCGTCTTGAACAACCTCTCCTGGATTTACAACTCCGGACGCCTTGCCGGAACGGGCTATCTTTCCATTTTGCCTGTTGATCAGGGTATTGAGCATTCGGCTGGCGCCAGCTTTGCCAAGAATCCTGATTACTTCGACCCGGAGAATATCGTTAAACTCGGTATTGAAGGTGGTTGTAATGCTGTGGCATCTACCTATGGTGTTTTGGGATTGATGTCCCGCAAATATGCACACAAAATTCCGTTCGTGGTGAAGGTCAACCATAATGAACTGCTCACCTATCCCAATAGCCATGAGCAGATTCTTTTTGGAACCATCGATCAGGCATACGATATGGGCGCGGCGGCCATTGGCGCAACAATTTACTTTGGCTCGGATGATTCACATCGTGAGATCATCGAAATCGCCGAAGCCTTTGCCTACGCTCACCAGCTGGGCATGGCGACCATCCTGTGGTGCTATATCCGCAATTCTGCCTTCAAGAAGGATAAGGACTATCACGTTTCTGCAGATCTGACT
>DAOQPR010000313.1:0-3858 GCA_035333265.1 Anaerolineales bacterium | reverse complement strand
GTAGTATTGCCCTCGATGGTGTTAACACGACATGCATACTCGCGCAAAAAGTCCGTAGATTTTGTGCCTTTGGGATAAAAATTCCCCACCCATCCCTTAAATGACCAGACCGGGCAGCCGAGGAAGAGAGCCATGGTTCAATTATATGCCCGTTGGTGGATGTGTCTATTGTCACTTGAAGCGGGGTGAAACTCGTGCTATGGTGAAGGTGAGACAGAATTCGTCACGTTTCAGGAAAGGAGTTGGAACATGTACAAAAAGATTCTTGTCCCGCTGGATGGCTCGCCGCTTGCAGAAACCGTCCTGCCTCATGCAGAGGCCCTAGCGAAATTGGAAGGGGCGGAGATCGTTATTTTGAGAGTGCCTGCCACGCCTACAGCAGAGTACTTTGCCCGTGACCCGGTCATCGGGGAATCGATCCGTCAGGATATTGAGATCGAGGCCAAGGACTACGTGAACAAGGCTGTGGATGCCTTGAAGAATGATCAAATTCGCGTAACAGGCATCGTCCAGGAGGGTGCCGTGCCGGAGACGATCCTTGCGGTGGCGGATGAAACCCACGCCGATATGATCGCCATGTCTACGCATGGGCGCACCGGGGTCTCACGCTGGCTGATGGGCAGTGTAGCAGACCGGGTGGTGCATTATGCGCACATTCCGGTGATGCTGATCCATCCGAATTAAGCTTTGATTCAAACCGGGCGGCCCGCCGCTGCTGATGGGCCGCCCGGTTTGAAATTTGATAATCGGACGAGGGGTTAAGTTTGTGTAATTTGTTTTGGGGATATCATTGTTTCCAGATCAGCATCAATACTTTATTGACGATCAGGACCGCTGAATATGCCCAGCCTAGGGAAGGTTTTCCACTGGCAAAGAGGGCGGCAGCGCCTGAAGCAAGCAGGATCAGTTCCAGGGTCAGGTGTGAGGCGGGGTTGAGGGGATAGGTCGCTTTCGGAGAGATGAACACTCCCCAGAGAGTCGCGATCAAAATTGGCAGGCCGATCCCAAAGAGGATTTTCATCCACCAACTGGAATTGGTCTTGAAGCCCCAATATCCAACTGCGGCCAACATGCACAATTCCAGTAAAAAACGCACCAATAAGTTCAACATTTTTATTGCATCCATCTCAAGCGCCTTTCAGTCCATTCTCCAAAGCCGAAACAAGTCGACGAAAACTTTCGTCGCAATCCTGCGGCAGGCCAAAACCGCCCGCCACCTCCAACGAAGCAAAGCCATGCACCATACTTCGGAAAGCGCGCAAACCATGAATGGCATCATTGCCCTTCAATCCCAGCGAGGCCATGACCGTCATGCCGATCTTGAGTACGCGCGCTTCTTCTGCCTGCAATTCCGGGTCCACTTCGATGTGTGTGCCCGACGCACGCAGTGTGGATAGATATAAACCGGGTTGTTCTTTCACATGGCTCCGAAATGCCTGCGCCGCGGCTAGGAAGAGTTCCGAACCGCTTTTACCAATGGCGGCTTCACTCAATCGTTCGGCAAGCATTTTGGCGTTCAATATCGACAAGTCCTTTTGCAACCCTGCCAATCCATCGATATGGTTGTATAACGATGGCGGCTGTATTCCAAGTTCTTCGGCAAGGCGGCTCAACGTCAGCGCTCCCGCGCCTTCAGCATTGACAAGTTGCACGGCGGCTTTCAGCACGGCATTCTTATCGAGTCGGATGCGTTTTTTCGGAGGCATGTTTTATCCTTTTGTCAAAGAGTCCATAAACGAAATCATCAACGGCGCAGTGACTTCGGGCATCTCGGCATGCGGATAATGCCCGGCATTTTCGATCATCCCATATCTGCCGCACACAGCATCCGCAACCCGCTTGGCTTCCGCTTCCGGATTTTTGAAATCGGGATCTTTGCTCCCCATCAGCACCAATGCAGGTTGGGTCACGCGCGGCATCCTTTCACCGGACGAGCGCTTCGAAGCGAACAACATGGCGCGGGTGGCTTCGAGGCGTCCGCGTTCCTTGAGATTCGTCAGCAACGCAGATGAGTACGCATCAAAATCCGCTGGCTTGCTCGTCGGATACAAAGACGAGTAATACTTCAACCATAACGCAGGTCCCCACGGGCGGGCGAACATAAATTTGAAGAGAAAAACAAGAAATGGGTTGCTGTCGCCATCTACAAACGGGTCAACGAGGATCATACCTCGAATCAATTCAGGCGCCTCCACAGCGGACCAGATGGCTGCTCCCCCACCCATGGAAGTTCCCACCACCACGGCGGACCCAGACTTCAATTCACGAACAAGCGCAAGCACATCCTCTCCAATGGCCGCCACTGAAAAATCATCCCACTCTGTACTACTCTCGCCATGACCACGCGCGTCCATCGTCGCCACACGATAGCCAGCTTGTACGAGCAAGGGAACCAGGAACCGATACTCTGCACGCACATCACCCAGGGAAGGAACACAGACCACCAACGGGCCCTCCCCGGTCACATCGTAGGCGATCCTTCCATTCTTATTTTTAATATAGTGAGTCATCATCGCTTTATCCTTTTGCTAATTATATTAGTATTTTAACTAAATATATTAGTTTGTCAAGGAAGAAACCCCAAACCTCTGATATGCTTAAGGCAACTTAAATCTGCCGAGGAGAATTCGATGGCCCTTAAAGTATCCGTATATATCGCAACAAGTTTGGATGGTTTCATTGCCCGCAAAAACGGCGGGCTGGACTGGCTGCCCACGCCCAGGGAAGGCGACGAAAATTATGGTTATGCCGAGTTCATGTCAACTGTTGATAATATTGTGATGGGTAGGAATACATTTGAAAAAGTGCTCAGTTTTGGCAATTGGCCTTACGAGAAGAAAGTGGTCGTGCTCACCAGCCAAAACCTGACTCTCCCCTCGGAACTAGCCGATAAAGTGGAGATCGCCTCCCTGCCGCCCCGGAAATTGGTTCAACACCTCGAACAACACGGCGTCCGGCACATCTACCTCGACGGCGGCCTGACCATCCAAGGTTTTTTGCGTGAAGGGTTGATACATGAAATGATCATCACCACCATCCCAATTCTCATCGGAAACGGCTTGCCCCTGTTTGGCCAATTGGCCCAGGATATAAAATTAGAATTGCTGGAATCAAAATCATTCATGAGCGGCTTAACCCAAAACAAGTATAAAGTGCTGTAGCCACTCGTTAGCCGGTATAATAAATCTATCAGAATCTCTCAGAATATCGGAAAAATCCCCGCCATTCTCTTATAATACAATCTGTATGAGTACCCGAAGCAATGAAACCTGGCTGACCGACCTGCGCAGCACTGGCGAGCAGCACGATGCAGCCCTCAGTGACCTGCGCGATGTGATCCAAAAAGGCCTGCCTTATGCCCTATCCCGCTGGCTTTCCTCCGATGACCCGCTTTTTCCACCGCTCGTTGAAGAAGTAACCCAGGAGACACTTTTACGCGTGCTGGACCAGCTGGACACCTTTGAAGGCCGCAGCCTTTTCACCACCTGGGTACATAAGATCGCCATCCGCATTGCACTCACCGAACTCCGCCGCAAGCGCTGGCGTGACGCATCGCTGGATGAACTCACTGAAAACGAAGACGCCCCTCCGCCCCCCGGCCTGCTCGCTGACCCGCAGGCATCCCCTGAGACCTCCGCTGAACGCAAGGACATGATCTCCCGTGTTCGCCGCATTTTGGAGGAAGAACTAACCCCCAAACAGCATCAGGCGCTCGTCCTGCTGGGGTTGCAGGATGTCCCCATGGAAGAGGCCGCCAAACGTATGAAAACGAACCGGAATGCGCTTTACAAACTCCTGCACGATGCCCGCCTTCGACTGAAGAAACGCCTGGCGCTTGAAGAACTCAGCCCGCAAGAT
>DAOQPR010000312.1:0-3867 GCA_035333265.1 Anaerolineales bacterium | reverse complement strand
GCTGCCGAAGGCTACACAAGCGGCTGCGGAAATGGGAATTATTGCCCTGAAGATTCCGTTACTCGCGCTCAAATGGCCATCTTCCTCTTAAAAGCGACAAATGGAAGTTCCTATACACCTCCCAGTGTGGGAGCCTCCACTGGCTTCAACGATGTGGCAACCGATCACTGGGCGGCCGCCTGGATCAAGCAATTAGCTGCCGATGGAATTACTTCTGGTTGTGCAGCAGGTTTATATTGTCCGGATAACCCCGTCACACGAGATCAAATGGCTGTCTTCCTTGTAAAAGCATTCCAACTTCCCTAAGTATTAGTAATTTTCCATAAAAAAACAAAAACAAATTCACCCTGAAAAATTAATGTTTCAGGGTGAATTTGCTAATATCGAAAATAGCATTTGCTGGATGCAACAAATTTTGGTGCTTAACCCAACAGAGATTTATTTATTCAGAGTTATTTTTAGTAACATTATCATCGCCAACGACAATATTGGAACCGGTCACATTTCCATGAATATGGATGACAGTACCGGATGAAGGCTGGGAGGCGGTTTTCTTTTTCGGAGTGGATTTTTTTTGTTTGATCTCTGGTGCAGCTATAGCATCAGAAGAGAGCAATCGCGCGCCGACTTTTTGAGCGCGGAAGTTTAAACTTCTGATCAACTTCTCCATGCCGCCTTCAACATGCAAATCCACCCATTGATACCCTTTGAGGCTGTATGGCAGGTCACATTCCTCAAGCCGGGCCGGGATGAGAAAAATGTTTCCTTCTGGCATCTCCAGTGCCCGGTCCAGTGCGAGGCGCATTTCCTTTTGTACATAACCTTCCTTGCTCACGGATCTCTTCGTAAGACAAAGAAGGATCAGGTCGGCTTTATCAAGAGCATTACTGATCTCCATTTTCCAATCCTGGCCGGGTAAAATTTTTTCAGTATCCAGCCACGGGTCGGCCCCCAGGGCTAAGAGGTGTGAATAAACCTTACCTACAATATCCTTATCAACAAACGCATAACTGATGAATATCTTTAATGGTCGGTTTGATGCCATAAGTCACCTATTTTGACAATTATACCCAGTGCAGTCAAAAATTATATTTTTTGAGAATGCAATTTGAAGTCGCATGCATTCCATTAATGAAACGATCAGGCGACGCCTCTCAACGCCGCCTGATGCTGGTTCCGTTACCGGGGCATTCCCGACCCGGTAACGGTGGTATCCTCACGGATCAAAAGAAGAACTGCCCGTACAGCAATACGGCTCGAATAAACACCTGTGTCCTCATTGTAAGTCTTACAGGTCAGGAGAGTTAACCAGGCATCTTCTTCGTGCTGAAGGACGGTAGTATTGTAAGGGCTGATGGTCCGATTCTGACGAACTTCGTACACATATATGCTTCCATAAGCATGGATGATAATCCTATCACCCCATTTCAGTTCGCCTAGCGCGCTGAAGGGTCCCGCCTTGCCATTGGGCAGAGTGACATGGCCTGTAAGAACGCTATTACCCAACCAGCCAGGGAAGGCAGTTCCATTCAACCAGCCAGCCTGATGTGCCAGCCAAGAAACATCCCAATCTCCATCGACCAGTGGAACACCTACAATGGGCATTTCTACACCAAGGCGCGGAATCTCAAGCCATACTTCGGTTGCCTTGTAAGCTTTTGCTTCGGACTGGGCAGGAAGTTGCGTGATTCTATTTGGAGCAAAACCGGTTGCTGGCAAAACAGTTGGAAGAGCATTACCTGATTCTTCATCATCCAAATTGCCGTCACCACCAGGCCCATTACTATTAATGGCTACACTATCAGTAACAGCATAAATGTTGACATCGTCCAGTGGGTCATACCAGCGTTCGGTAGATTCTGTGTTGAAATCGCTCAACTCAATCGGCAAGCCATCCGTGCCTGGGTCGATTGGCAGGGATGTCCAAACCACCGAAGCAGAGTTGGTAGCAGGGGTGCCAACCAATTGAGCATTAAAGGTAATAGTGGCACTCGCTCCCAATGGGAATGAATCCCAATGGAAGATCAGGTCCGTGGTTTTACCAGGGCAGTAGGCAGGCGCCGCAGGGGATGTAGGCGTCAAACCACTGTACACGATCGTACATGGAATATATTCCAATGTAGACGGAAGAATATCGGACACGTCCACATCGAAGGCGTCAGCCGTGCTTTGGTCTGTATGGGCAATTGTCAGCGTGAATTGAACCGGAGTGCCAATCGCCACATCAGTGACCGGGTTGGCCGATTTATCGATCGAAATGTCCGGCTCGACAATTTCCACATTCTCGGCACTCGTCGTAAAGGAACCGCCGGTCCAGGCCCAGGTGGCACTGTTGTTCAACGTGCCTCCGGCTTGATTCTCGATCACGTCAAGAACGACGGCACGATAACGGACAACGAGCGTTGTGGCTGTGGTTTGAGCCGGAATATCGCCGATGGTAAAAACCACCTGTCTGCCAGGGTTTGCCGGGTTGGTAGCCGCATCTGCCGGGTCGACGATATCAGAGACAGCAGGCGGGCAGACGGTTCCAGTCTGATCGACGCCTGCCACTTCCACCCGCAGACAATCGACAAAGGCGAGACCTTTATCCATCCGGTCGGTCAGAGTCACGCTGGTGAGCGGCGTCCCAAGCGGCAGATTTATGGAGACTTCATAGGTAAGGATCTCGCCGATGGCAACCTTGTTACCCGTTGTGAAAGACTCGCTCGTATTGATCAGGCGCTTGGTCAGTGCGCCATTGTTACCCACAAAACCGAAATCGAGAGTAGGGTTGGAAGTGGTTCCAGTATTATTTCTGACCGTATTATTCGAAGACGTCCCAGTATCGCCTGGAGTCAAAGTAACAAAGGAACTCGTGACCTGACCGATACTCACACCAATACCATTATCGTTATTATCTGTATTCGTGTTGGGGTTCGTAGTGTCTGTGGAGTCGGCGGTATCCACCGTACTGGTAAAACCGACAACGGGGGTGGTTGTCACGACATAATCACCCTGCGCAAGACCAGTAAAGGTGTAATTGCCGCTTGTATCCGTGAGCATTCCACCGGGGGCATCGTCGCTGGTTCCTAAGATGCCGTCAGGGCCAACATTAATTTCCGTACCATTGGTGGTGAACAACTGAACCGTGGCTCCGGAAATAATCGCATCGCCAGTATCATAGGTTCCGTTTGAATTTACATCTACAAATACCAGGTTGCCAAGTTCAACACGATAGAAGCCGAAATCCACTGTCATGTTGCCGCGCAGGTCCGGAGAAGTTCCCTGACCAACGCCAGTTTCCAGGTCGGTTTCACCAACAGGTTCTATATTTCCAGGCCCAATGGTGACAGGCAGGGATAGAACTGCACCAGAGAATGTTCCGTTGGTTTGGAATGTACCATTATCGTCTGAGTCGAGGTCATCATCACCGCCGCCAGGCACGTTGTTGGGGCCGAGGTCTGGGTCAGGTGCGCCTGTTTCCTGGATTGTCCCTGTCGAATCCATAATTGTGGCTGAAGACCAGTAACTATTCAACACACCTCCCGGCGCAAAGTTGGATGAGTCAACAGCAACAATGTAATCACCTGCAAGCAGTCGATCAAACAGGTAATATCCGCCGTTCGTGGTGGTGTCGGTCGCAAGGGCTGGGAAGATGGGGTTGCCCGCAAGATCGGCGGCATAAAGTTCCACCACTACGCCGTTCACGCCGACTTCGCCAGAGTCGATCAGGCTGTTGTTGTCCGTGTCGAACCAGACGCGGTTTCCAAGGGAATAGGTGGTGACAACAAAGCCGAAGTCAACGGTGGGATTGGAGGTAGTGCCGGTGGAGTTATTAACCGTATTATTGATTTGCGCACCCACGCTTCCCGCGGCCAGATCAACAGC
>DAOQPR010000311.1:0-3895 GCA_035333265.1 Anaerolineales bacterium | reverse complement strand
TGGATCGTTCCATATCCCGCGAAGGCGGGCGCTGGAATGCCGCCACCTCACGCGACTCCACCCGTTATTACGAAACCATGCCTGCCCATAAGATCGACCTGGCTCTGCGCCTCGAAGCCGACCGCATGACCAACAGTATTTTTGCTGAAAAAGAGGTCTCTTCCGAGCGTACGGTCATCATTTCTGAGCGGGAAGGGCATGAGAATGAACCCATGTTCCTGCTGGGGGAAGCCATCCAAAATGCTGCCTTCCGTGTGCATCCTTATCATCATGAGATCATCGGTGATATGGCTGATCTTCGCACCATCACACGCGATGACCTGTACCAGCACTACCGCACCTATTACGTCCCAAACAATGCCATCCTTTCCATTGCAGGCGACTTTGAAACCAAATCCATGCTCAAGCGCATTAGGGAACTCTTCGAGCGGATTCCGAGTGGAGAAACACCCAGCCGCCTGGCGCGCCCCGAACCGGAACGGCGGGGGGAACTGCGCCTGACGGTGGAAGGCCCCGGTGAAACCACCTTTACACAGATCGCCTATCCCTTTCCCAATGCAACCCATCCCGATTATTTTGCCTTGCAGGTTTTGGAGAGTCTGCTTAATGGCGCCTCGGGACTTTCCTATAAGACCTGCCGTTTGTATCGTGCCCTTGTGGATAAGGGACTCACAGTGGATGTTTCCGGCTGGTCTGAATCCACCATCGACCCGTTCTTATATCGCATCACTCTTATTCATCCAACTGATCGTAAACCCGAAGAAGCTCTCTCTGCCTTGGATGACGAATTTAAGAAAGTGCAGGACAAACTTGTGACCGAGGATGAAATCACCCGTGCTGTCAAACAGGCGCGCGCGGTCTTTGCCTATGGCAGCGAGAATATCACTCATCAGGCATTTTGGATGGGCTACACGGCCATGTTCTCCGATTACAGTTGGTATACAAACTATCTGAAAAATCTTGCCAAAGTGACACCAAAGGATGTACAGCGTGTTGCTCAAACATATTTCCAGCCTGGTAAACGGTTGGTAGGCACATATATCCCAACAGAGAGGAAGGCGTAAATGGCAGCCTCAAAAAAATCCGCTCGTTCCTCTTTACCAAACCCTCAAGACGTTTATCAGACAAGCCTTTCCAATGGCATCACGATCCTGGCGCGTTCAAACTTTAACAGCCCGTCGATCAATCTGGGCGGGTATCTTCCGGCGGGCGCGATCTTTGAAAGCAATGAAAAGCTTGGCCTGGCCGATTTCGTCTCCAGCATGTTGATGCGTGGGACACAAACCCGCACGTTCGATTCGATCTATAACGAGCTTGAATCCACGGGCGCCAGCATGGGATTCGACTCAGGCGTGCATAACATCAACTTTGGCGGGCGCGCCCTGGTGGAAGACCTTCCGCTTTTGCTCAACCTGCTTTCCGAGTCGCTGATTACGCCCACCTTCCCAACCGAAGAAATGGAACGGCTGCGAGCGCAAATGCTCACCGGCCTTGCCCTGCGCGCACAGGATACTTCTGACATGGCCGACATGGTCTTCGAGAAGTTGCTGTATGGGGACCACCCCTATGGCAGACCCACTGACGGCTTTGTCGAAACAATTAAATCGATCACCCAGGCCGACCTTGAATCTTTTCACCGCCTCCACTTCGGACCTCGCGGCCTGGTCATTTCCATTGTAGGCGCGATCCAACCGAAGAAAGCTGTCGAGGTAGTGGAAAAATTTTTGGGTGGGTGGCAGGTTCCGGGTCAGATGGAGGCGCCGCCTCTTCCTCCGCTGAGGCCTGTTCGCAAATCCCTGAAGCGTCACCACGCCATCACCGGGAAATCCCAATCGGATCTTGTGGTTGGCATGTTGGGTCCGAAGCGAAAAAGCCCCGATTATATGGCGGCTTCTCTCGGCAATTCGGTGCTGGGCCAATTTGGCATGATGGGCCGCATTGGCGAGGTGGTGCGTGAAAAATCTGGCCTGGCTTATTACGCTTATTCCAGCCTGCATGCTGGTATTGGCCCCGGAAGTTGGGAAGTTGTTGCAGGTGTAAATCCTTTAAATGTCAAGAAGACACTTGGGTTGATCGAAAAGGAATTGCGGCGTTTTGTGAAGAGCGGCGTTTCAAAAGAGGAACTTGCCGACAGCCAGGCGAATTACGTCGGACGTCTGCCGCTTTCATTGGAGTCGAACGGTGGCATGGTCAGTGCGCTTCTTAATATTCATCGCTACGATCTGGGTATGGATTATTACCAGCGGTATGAGGGCCTGGTGCGCAGTGTGACCCGTGAAAATGTAGTGGAAGCGGCGCGCAAGTATATTGACCCAGACCGATTGGTGATCGCCACGGCAGGACCCGGAAAAGGATGAACCTTCGTACCGGCGTGGATCTGATCGAAATCAGCCGCGTTCAGGAGGCGATAGAACGCCACGGCTTGCGCTTCTTAAATCGCATCTTTACTGAAACTGAGCAGCACGAGTGCGGTGGTCGAGTTTCATCCCTGGCCGCTCGATTTGCAGCGAAGGAGGCCGTATCCAAAGCCTTGGGCTGCGGTATCGGTGATGTAGGCTGGCTGGAGATAGAAATTCGTTCAGATGAAAAGAAGGCTCCCCATTTGGTTTTATATGGAGAAGCCGAAAGACTGGCGAAGATGTTGGGGCTGACGACTTGGTCTGTCAGCCTAAGCCACACAGAAAGCCATGCAATTGCATTTGTGGTCATGATGTAGCAACAAAAAAGCCTTCTTCACAGAGAAGGCTTTTTTGTTGCTACTAACGTTGAAGGGTTGCCTTCAACGTATTTCCATCAAGTGGCGCTGAAGAATGTTCATGAAAGATTTTCCACGTTCCGTTCGATTTTTTGAGGGCTGCTGTTAATCGATTATTCATGGAACGTAGTTCATTCCCATTGGAAGCCACTGCTTTGTAGGTAACAAAGGTATGAACGACTGCGATCTCATTGGTGGCTGTTACTGTTAAAATGTCGAAATCGACCACTACCTTTTCGTCTCCCAGGGAGCCAAACCAATTGGATACCATCTCACGCCAGGCATCTTTGCCGTTATATGACCATTTCTCCCACATATCGAAGAGGTGGATGTTTTCGTCGTATAAAGCGAGAAATGCTTCCACATTTTTTTCGAACACAGCCGTCTTGTATCCTTCAAATATCTGTCTGATCTGTTCTTCAATGTCACTCATGATTCTCTCCTTTTATAAAAAAAGCCCTCCCATATGCCAGTTATATGGGAGGGCACAAGGAGATATAGGAAATGGCGAAAGGAAATACTATATCTCGACTTGACGGACAGGATTACTTTTGATCCTCTGTACCGATCCAAAAGTGGCCAGGCATTACAGGACGATATGCGCGGATGACAAGCTTGCCCAACTCAAGTTGATTTTGATTCTCCCCGATCATGCTGGGATGCACAAGGCATAGATCTGGAATGCGCCCGAATTTTTTACGGTAATAGTCCATGGCTTTTTGGATCTTTACGCTCAATGTGGTACGTGGGTCATTATCAAACCATAATAATCCGGTATGCATGGAAACCTGCTTTCTTTATTTATAAATACTTGGAAGCCAGAATCTCAAAAGCTTTCCGCTTTCGCGCATGGCAAACTCAGTGCCAGCCTGTAAATGGTCGAGGGTGCTATGTCCGGTCAATAAATAGGCCTCTTCAGGGTTTTCAGTAAAACCGAACAATCTTGTCCGGAAGAATTCCAGCCATTCTTTATGTTCCACGGCATTTTTAGTATTAAGTGTTATGAATGGCCAAATACGGCGGCTGGGTCCGCGCAACAAGAGCCAGCGTAAATTCTGTTGGGTCTGTTCGTCAAGATGGGTGATGGCATCCAGATTGTCAATTAATAAAAGAACGAATTGACCGTCGCCTCGATTTTGG
>DAOQPR010000310.1:0-3914 GCA_035333265.1 Anaerolineales bacterium | reverse complement strand
TGTGCGCCGCTTGGAAATTTCAATTCGGCTTCCATGCGCGAGTCGACGTTGGGTCGGTATTCTTTGGCTTTGGCTCTGAGTACTTCCGGCTCTTCGCCCATGAGATGACGGACAAGGCTTACCGGGTAACAACCTGCGTCCATGAGCGAGCCGCCAGCGAGGTCATAGCGAAAACGAATATTGGATGGAACGGGAAGTAGAAAACAAAAACGGGCTTCGATGTTTTTTATCGTCCCAAGATCGCCTCTGGAAATGATCTCTTTCACGCGCGCCGTGAGTGGATGATAACGATAGGCAAAGGCTTCACTCAGGATTCTTCCGCTTGCTTTGGCGGCTTCTGCCATTTGCACGGCTTCTTTCGCATTAGAAGCAAATGGTTTTTCGCACAACACATGTTTGCCCGCTTGCAAAGCTTTGATCGTCCATTCGGCGTGGAGTCCGTTCGGGAGCGGGTTGTAGATGGCATCGATCTCAGGGTCAGCGATCAGGTCTGCGTAGGTGCGATGCGTGCGCGGAATTTTATATCTACGGGCGAAAACATCGGCGCGGTTTGGGTCACGCGCGGCGATGGAAACGATCTGCACTTCGGGCACGTCACGCGCAGGGTTTGTCAATGCAGCAGGGACAATGGCAGCGGCACCGAGAACACCGATTCGAATGGGGTTGTTTGTCATGTTTAAATTATAACCAACCCCATACCCATCGATTTTCATCCGCAGTTATAAAAACGGTCGGAAACAAAAAGCCAAAAATATCGCTTACTCTCCCAGTAGGTCTTCTAAAAATCCCAACAACCCGCCGTGTTCCTCGCTGTTTTCGGTCAGGTCGCTGGCGACAACCCCATTTTGGCCGTTGATGAGCACCAGATGCTCGCGTCCGCCAAATGGAAGTTCGGTCATCCATACGGGCAGCATGGCGAGTTTGAAGGATTCGACCACGAGGCCTGCCGAAGATGAGCGAATAATGGTCATATCGTTTAACAGGGCGGGCATCTGTTTTTTTACCTGCTTAAGCGCCTGACTGCGTGCATCCAGTGACGCGTCTCCCATGGAGATGTCATAAATTTCCGCCAGCCAGTTGACAAGATAACGCGGGTCATAGGGCTTGAGCTGATCCAGGTCGAACGTGGAAATTAGCTTCAGGAAAACACCGGACAATTTTCGGGAGGCGGGAAGCGGAAGGTCGTTCACCAGTACGGGATATTTATCATTGACCCGCACCACTTTGCGTTCGGGATGCCTGCCGAAGGGAGGTTGCTCGTACACCACCATTTCGCCGGTATAGTCGATCTCACCGCCGATGTCGAACGTCCAAATCGGCAGGTACAGGCCGCGCGGCAGTTCGACCTTTTTCTCAGGCTTAATCTCGTTGTTCTTCACCCACTCCACGAGAAGTTTCGTGGCGCGTTTTTGGTCGAATGCATGTGGAAGGATCGAATCGGGCGCAAGCAGATCCTTTGTACTTTCAAGGCTGACCACATGCGGTGAGTCGCAATAGGCACAGGTTGCAGAGATCTGCCTGGGCGGCAGAATAAATTCCGCGCCGCAGCCATTGCAATGAAAGGCCTGTTCCTGCAGCGGTTTGCCATGCCCTTTCATGGTGGCCATCGCCACAATGAAGTCCTTTTCCTCCTCGTCCTTTTTCCCAAGACCAAGCGCATTTCCGCGTGTGCAGTAATCGCAAACCAGAGATTGACCATCCGGTGCAAACGACATTCGTCCGCCGCACTTGGGGCACATGAAGCGATCGGCCTGCGCCTCACGCATTTCGCCGGGCGTTGCAGGCAGTCGATCGGGGTTGATCACATCATCGCTTTTGAGCCTGCCATCGAGGATGGCCAGGGAGCGCCGCGCGCGGGCATGGTGCATGTCATTCGCCAGACAATTTTCAAGCGCCTTGCGTTTTTCGGCGGGCTCATCGAGCACTTCGCTCATCCAGAACCAGGCTTCAGCCATCACTTCGTATGAGCCGGATAAATAAATGGCGCGGTCAAGATAGCGGCGCGCCGAGCTTTTATTGCCCGACTTTGCTTCCACGATCCCGGTGCGTAAAAGTTCCTTTGCGTAATCGCTGTTCATAAAGGGTTGCAGCTCATGATGGCTGCCTCACAATGGCATCTGTCATCTTTGCCACGCGCACCATCTCCCTGACATCATGCACACGGATGATATCTGCACCGCGCGTGATGCCCACGGATACCGTCGCAGCCGTACCTTCCACACGCTGGTCGGGCGGAAGATCCAAAGTAAAGCCAATAAAGGATTTTCTGGATGAGCCCAACAGGACCGGATAACCCATCGAGCGGACCTCACCGAGCCGGTTGATCAACTCAAGATTATGCTCGCGCTTCTTCCCAAAGCCGATGCCTGGGTCCAGAATAATGAGCCTTTCCTCCACCCCGGCCTTGACGGCGATCTCGACGCATTGCATTAATTCACGTTTCACATCTTCGAGCAGGTCAACATACTCCGCTCCAAGATACGTCCCGCCCAGGTTTTCGCGCACTTCAACACTGGCCGGGTTGCTGCGGTTATGCATCAGAATTGCCGGAACCTTATGCTTCGCCGCTACAGACGCTATTTGTGGGTCGGCGCGAAACCCCCAGACGTCATTTATGATATGTGCCCCGGCTCGAATGGCTTCTTCGGCTACGCTGGCTTTGTAGGTGTCGACGGAAATAAGCGCTTGTGGAAAATTAACATGCAATGCTTCTATGATGGGGATCACACGCCCCATTTCTGCATCCACATTAACCGGCTCAGACCCTGGCCGTGTGGACTCTCCACCTACATCCAAAATATCCACACCGTGGGCGAGAAAATCCCCGGCCTGATCCAACGCGGTTTGAACAGCCTCACCCCTGGCCAGGATGCCATCTCCGGAAAAGGAATCGGGAGTTACGTTCAGGATTCCCATCACATATGTGCGGGCTCCCCATTCGAACGTAAAACTCCCGATTTGTAAGGTTTCGCTTTTCATGTATGCGTTGACAATTTATGTCAGACGCTTCCTATGCGATCTGATCCAACGGGCGGGCCAGCCATGCTTCGGCTTCATTGATATCTGTAAATATCTTCATGGCTGATGCGGTCTCTGTTTCTGCCAGTGCCGCCACCTTGCGAATGCCATCGGCTACGGCATCGCTTGCCACCACCACAGCCACGCGAATGTTCCGTGCTGAGGGGTCGCTGTTCGCCTCCACCGCCATGCGAACGGCTTTTTCCGGAATTTCCTTTACGGCTCGCAGGTCGTACAGGTTGCGGGTGCGGCGGTCCGCGCCGAGCAGGTGTTCAAGCGCGAATTGGTGCCAATGTTCCATGGTCGTATCGGAAAGGTCGCTGAAGGTCAGGGTCATGCCGCCATCACCGCGGCGGATAACGGTATAGCCAATGCCGGGCTCGGATGTCCAGTTGAGGGGTTTGGGGTCAGTCATGGAATGTCTCCTGTTTTGGTATATGTGATTATACCCATCCCAATTCAAATTGGGCCTTATGTATCAATGGAGACCTTTTGGATTTAGAGGAGGATGCAGGGGCTGGAAAATTCCAGAAAGCAGAATCAGCACAGGCGGGGCGGGAGGCGGGTGTATAATCCCGACAGAAATTTTCCAAAATCAAGAGAGGCAAGATGACATACCAAAACGTTAAAGTCCCCGAAGGCGGGGCAAAGATCTCAATTCAAGACGGGAAGTTGAACGTCCCCAATAACCCCATCATCCCCTACGTGGAAGGCGACGGCACAGGCCGCGACATTTGGCGCGCCTCGGTGCGTGTGCTCGATGCGGCGGTGGAAAAAGCCTATGGCGGCACCCGCAAAATTCACTGGATGGAAGTGTACGCGGGCGAAAAATCATTCAAGATGTTCCAAAGCTGGCTGCCCGAAGAAACCAATGAAGCCTTCCGCGAATTTTTGGT
>DAOQPR010000309.1:0-3927 GCA_035333265.1 Anaerolineales bacterium | reverse complement strand
ATCAAACTGGGGTTGATGATGTATGACGCGTATACGGGCAGTCAACGTACGGTGCCGCGCCATACATTCCATTCCCGTTCTGAGTCATTAAAAAAATGGAAAAAGCTCAATCCGGAGATCGTCAACACAGCCGTCTATTATGATGGTCTGATCTCCAACCCTGAACGACTCGCTCTTGAAATTTTACTAGATGCCGAAGCGGAGAATCCAAATGCCCGCGCATTGAATTATGTTAGTTTGGTGCAGGGTGAGAAAGACACTGTGATTCTGCGTGATGAGTTGACCGACGAATCATTTGAAGTCAAACCCAAACTGCTCATCAATGCCGCTGGCCCGTGGATCGATTTTGCCAATCATAGCCTGGGCGTTTCCACTAAATTCATTGGCGGAACAAAAGGTTCCCACCTTGTACTCGATCACCCGGAATTACGTGCAACAATCGGGGATAATGAATTCTTTTTCGAGAATAAAGATGGGCGTATCGTACTCATCTTCCCACTGCAAGATAAAGTACTTGTAGGGACTTCGGATATTAAACTCGATCACCCTGATGAAGCGCGTTGCACGGATGAAGAGGTGGATTATTTCCTCGAAATGACTGCGCGAGTTTTCCCGAATATCAAAGTGACTCGGGAGCATGTGGTCTTTGCATTTTCCGGGGTACGCCCGCTGGCAAGCAGTCTTGCCAAATCCACTGGACAATATAGCCGCGACCACCACATCGAAGTGCTCAGTGGCGATTGGACGAATCTCCTCTTCCCAGTTTATTCACTGGTAGGCGGCAAGTGGACATCTTTCCGTGCATTTTCGGAGGAAGTGGCCGATAAGGCAATGCAATTTCTTGGCGTCTACCGACAAAAACAGACCCATGACCTGCCCATTGGTGGGGGACGTGGGTATCCGAAAAATGGAGAGGAACAGGTCAAGTTCATCAACAGCCTGGTCGCGTGGACGGGGCTTTCAAAGGAACGGCTTATCGCATTGTTCGAACGGTACGGCACCCGCGCTGAATCGGTGGCTGGTTTCATAAGCCGCGCCGGAGATGAGCCGCTTAAACTTCTGCCTGAAATTTCGCACCGGGAGATCGCATTTATTGCCCAGCATGAAAAAGTGGAACATCTCGATGACCTCATAGTGCGGCGCACCATGTTGGCCATGCTTGGCAGGCTAACGCGTGAAAATTTGCAAGAACTCTCCAATGTTTTGGGCGAGTCGCTTGGCTGGACGCCTGAACAGAAAAAAGCCGAGGCGGAGCGAACTCTACGGTTGCTGGCAGACAGGCATCGGCTTAAGTTGTGAGGCGAAAACGCTGATATCCCGTGCATGGTAGAATCAGCCTAATGCCTCCCAGACGAAAATCCAAACTTCAAATCGACCTGATCATTCCCGTTTACAACGAGTCTGAAGTGATCGAACGCACCTATGCCGACACCCGTCGAGTGGTGGATGATCTGCCATTCGAGTTTCGATTCATTTATGTGGATGACGGCTCAGGCGACGGGACAGCGGATACGCTTCGAGGCATCTCGGCCAACGACCAGAGAGTGACCGTGCTCCAACTCAGCCGAAACTTTGGCCACCAGGCAGCTTTGACTGCCGGTATGGACGCTTCGCAAGGTGATGTGATGATCTCAATGGATGGCGATGGTCAACATCCGCCGGAGATGATTCCCCAAATGATCCAACTCATTCAGCAGGGATATGATATTGTCCAGGCCCAGCGAATAGAGGATGATCGTGGAGCGTCCTTTAAGAAGGTCTCGTCGAATTTTTTCTATTGGCTGATCAACAAGATCAGCGGTACGCAAGTGATGCAGGGGGCGGCCGATTTTCGCGCGCTCTCGCGGGATGCCCTGAAAGGCGTGCGTTCGATGCATGAATATCATCGTTTTTTACGCGGTATGATCTCATGGATGGGATACAAGAGCGTCATCCTGCCATACCATGAACCGCAAAGGATCGCCGGGAAATCGAAGTATTCGCTCGGCAAGATGGTACGCCTGGCCTCGGATGCGATCTTTTCCTTTTCGCTTGCGCCGCTTTATATTGGTTTGAGCGCCGGGTTTGTGTTTTTTGTCCTGGCAGGTGTTCAATTGATCTATGTGCTTTCGCTTTGGATCACTGGCAATACCCAGCGTGTGGAACCTGGCTGGAGCTCGTTGATGGGAATTCTGCTCATCGCCAGCGGCATTATTATGATTTTGCTGGGCTTTATTGGCGTGTATGTCGGCTATATTTTTCAGGAAGTTAAGCGCCGTCCAATTTACCTAGTGAAGGGGCATTCAAATGAACGAGACTAAACCAAAGATATTTAATATCACATTGCTACGCCATGGCGAATCGGTGGGGAATGCTGAATCGCGCTGGCAGGGTCAGGCTGAGTTCCCGCTTACCGACCGGGGTCGCGCCCAGGCCAATGCCCTTGCGGCTCGCTGGAAAGTGGAAGGTGTGCGTTTCGATCACATCATTTCCAGCCCGCTGGAACGGGCCAGAGAGACGGCTGGGATCGTTGCGGGAGCGTTGGGTGGAGCCGTGGAACATCAACCTCTTTGGCTCGAGCGGGATAATGGCGAGTTTGCCGGGCTGACAGCCCACGAAGTGCGTCAAAATTTCGTTCACCCTGATTTCACCACACCCTTCGACCCAGTCGGGTCGGATGGCGAAGGAGATTGGGCCTTGTTCCTGCGTGCCGGGCAGGCGTTGCACGATCTTTTGCGGCGTCCCCCTGCAAAGTATTTGATCGTTTCGCATGGCGGTTTATTGAACCAGGTCATGCATGCCGTGGTGGGAATCGTCCCACAGGCGAATAATTCCGGCACACGTTTTCGTTTTAGCAATACAGCCTTTGCTCAACTTTTTTATTATCCTCATCAGCATCGCTGGGCCATTGACAAGCTCAATGACCATCTGCACTGGCAGGATTCAGACTAAACAAAATCTCAAATCGCGGACTCAAAACTTTAAACTCATGGCTCTTCCTACCTCCAACTCATCTGAAATGAAATTTCTCGTCTTCGGCGCAGGCGCCATTGGAACCTATATTGGCGGCTCGCTGGCACTTGCAGGATATCCTGTAGTTTTTGTAGAACAACCCAAAATGGTGGAGGAATTGCGTAACCGTGGGTTGCGGCTTGACCTGACCATTGACGAAAGAAGAAATACGAAAGATGCTCATCGTATTGAGGCACGGGCTTTTGTCATTGAGCCATCGTTGGAGGAGGCGTTAAAGTATGGTCCCTTTGATGCAGCCATCTTTGCTTTGAAATCCTTCGATACTTTGGCTGCCATGGAGACCTTGAAACCGTTTGCCGAGAAATTACCGCCATTCTTGTGCCTCTCCAATGGTGTGGCCAATGAACCGATAATAGCCAGCGCCCTTGGCAATGAGAAGGTCATTTATGGAACGGTCACAACGGCCATTGGCCGCCGCGGTCCCGGTGATATTGTCCTTGAAAAATTACGCGGTGTTGGGGTGGCGGCGGGGCATCCGCTCTCAGAGAGATTGGTCTCTGCATTGGATAAGGCTTATCTCAAATGTCAATTGTTTCCCGATGCCTTGAGCATGAAATGGTCAAAAATGCTCACCAACCTGATCGCCAACCCTACTTCGGCCATTCTTAACATGACAGCGGCGCAGGTCTTTGCCGATGCACGTTTATACAGACTTGAGATCAATATGCTCAAGGAATGCCTGGACGTGATGAAAGCCATGAACCTTGAAGTGACCGACCTGCCTGGTACGCCTGTCAAACTGCTTGCTCTTGCAACCAAACTTCCGCTCTGGCTGTCCAAGCCATTCCTGTCGAAAGCAGCAGGAGCCGGTCGCGGCGGTAAAATGCCGTCTTTCCATATCGACCTGTATGCAGGCCGCAACCAAAGTGAAGTGGAATTTTTGCATGGGGCTGTCGTTCGTGAAGGCAAGATGCA
>DAOQPR010000308.1:0-3931 GCA_035333265.1 Anaerolineales bacterium | reverse complement strand
GGGATTACAACCCTCAGGCAATTAACCAGGATGAGCGCTGAGGAGTTAAGCCAGTTGCATGGGATGGGACCCAATGCGCTCGGCAAGCTTCGGGCGGCGTTGGAGGCGCAGGGCCTGTCCTTCAAACAAGGCAAGGCCGGGGGGAAGATGAAGAAGAAATGCTCGCCCGTCAGTCGAACGGATAAGGTGGATGAGTTTCTTCGGGAACTGCGTCACCCGCTCACAGCGGAGGTGGAGGCGGTGCGTTCCATCATCAAAGGCGTGAATAAGGACATCGCAGAAGAAATAAAATGGAAGGCTCCATCCTTCAATTACAAAGGCGAATATTTGGTGACGTTCAATTTGTGGGAGAAGAAACGAATCCATTTGGTGTTTCATAACCCTCTGATTCCGCAGGTTAAAAGCAAAATCCTGGAAGGGGATTACAAAGATCGGCGCATGGCATATTTTGCGGGTATGCAGGAAATAAAAGCGAAGAAGCCCCTGTTAGAGAAAATATTGAAAGACCTTATCAAATTGGTTGAAAGGAGAACCTATGAATAAGTCCATTCGTACTCATTTGGATAATATCCACTCGACAGATGCAAAATTGCAGAATGCCGCGTACATGTCCTTGATGAAAGAGACGGAAAAGCCTGTGGATTGGGCGTATGAAGTCTGGGATGAGTTGATCGAAGGGTTGACGAATAAGGATAATCACATCCGCGCGATCTGTGGACAGTTATTGGGCAACCTCGGCAGGAGCGACCCGAAAGAAAGAATGAAGAAGGATTTCGATAAATTACTTGCAGCGACAAAGGATGAACGCTTCGTGACTGCAAGACACATCATGCAAAATATCTGGAAGGTTGGCCTGGGTGGGAAAAAATCCCAGAGTCTGGTTGTCCAAGGTTTGGAGAGACGCTATAGAGAGTGCGTCACTGAAAAGAATGAGAAACTGATCCGTTATGATATTTTGGTCGCCTTGCGTAACCTTTATAATGCGACCACCTTCAATGAAATTAAAGAGAAGGCGTTGGAATTGATCGAGTTGGAGCCAGATGCGAAGTATAAGAAGAAATATGCTTCGGCCTGGCGCTAAGGCCACATGGTTTTATATGGTAAAGGAGAGATGATGAGAAAAATAATCGTTCACGAGTTCATTACTTTAGATGGAGTCATTCAAGCGCCGGGCAGCCCTACGGAAGATACTGACGGCGGCTTTACTCACGGAGGCTGGACGCTTCCTTACTGGCATGACGAGATCGGCGCTCACTTCGGTCAGATCTTTGCGGATGCAGATACTTTGCTGCTTGGGCGCAAGACCTGGCAAACCCATGGCGAGGCGTTCGAGCCGAACCCGGCGGAAGATCCGTTCAACGGGTTCAAAAAATATGTTGTGTCCCATACCCTGAAGTCTGCGGATGCGTGGCGCGACTCAACTATCATTCGCGGAAATGTCATTGAGGAAGTCCGCAAGTTGAAAAATCAGCCTGGCGGGAATATCATCATGGACGGAAGTAGTGTCCTGGTCCATGCCTTGATCGAAAATGATTTGGTGGATGAATTTGTGTTGCATGTCTATCCGCTGGTACTCGGCGTGGGGAAACGTCTTTTCCCGGCGGGGAAGCGCGTGGAATTACAGCTGCTTGAATCCTCCAACCTTCCCACCGGGGTCGTGTATCAGCGATATCAGTTTGGCGGGAGGGAATAAATTTCATGGACTTGCTTGACCGCCTCCTTGGGCACGATGCATGGACCACGCGCCAATTGCTGCTGGCCTGCGAATCCCTGCCGGATGAACTGCTTGACAGGGAATTTGACATCGACCATCATTCCCTGCGAGGGACGTTTCTGCACATGATCGAAAATCTTGAAACCTGGACCGATCTCCTGTATGAGCGCGAGGTGCAGCGAAAAGACGGTATGTCGATCAGGGAATTGAAGTCCCGCCTCAGCGATGCAAGCCGCGAGTTCTCCAAAATTGCGCAGCAGGTTGCGCGTGAAGGTCGGTTCGACGATTGCTTTTTAGATACTCTGGATAACCCGCCGCGCTTAAAGACCTTTGGCGGTGCGATCGGGCATGTCCTCACGCACGATATGCACCATCGCGCCCAGATTATGTTCCTGATGGAAAATGCCGGTTTGACAGAGCACATCGAAGGCGACCTGCTGAGTTGGGAAGCGATATCTTTTGGACGCAATGAATAGGAGACGCCTGGAATGAGAATCCATCTTGTAGACGGCACGTATGAACTTTTCCGCGCTCATTTTGGTGCGCCACCGAAAAAATCACCCAATGGACAAGAAGTGGGCGCGACGCTTGGATTGATCCGCAGTATGCTCTTGCTTCTCTCTGACCCGGAAGTGACGCATGTGGCCGTGGCGTTTGACCATGTGATCGAGTCTTTCCGCAACAAGATGTATGCGGGCTATAAATCCAGTGAAGGTGTGGATCCGGTGATTCTGAATCAGTTTCCACTGGCGGAGGCGGCGGTCAAAGCCCTGGGACTGGCGACCTGGCCCATGTCTAAGTTTGAAGCGGACGATGCGATTGCTACGGCTGTGGCGAAGTTCAAGAAATCCAAACTGGTGGAGCAGATCGTCATTTGTTCCGTCGATAAAGACCTAACGCAAATGGTGGATGGTGATCGGGTAATCTGTTGGGACAGACGTCGCGAAATTACACTAAACGAAAAAGGTGTGATCGAAAAATTTGGCGTTTCTCCCGAATCGATCCCGGACTTTCTTGCTTTGGTGGGAGATTCTGCTGATGGCTACCCGGGCATTCAGGGTTGGGGTGAGAAATCCACGGCGGCGGTGTTGGCGAAGTACAAACACATTGAGTCGATCCCCGAGGACCCAAATAAAATTCCGCTTGGCTTGGGACGCGCCACAACCCTGCTCGCGAATTTGCAAAAGAATTACAAAGACGCGCTGCTTTTCAGGGAATTATCCACGTTGCGTGTGGATGTGCCTTTGAAGGAAACTCCCGCAGACTTGAAGTGGCAGGGCGTTTATCCACGCTTTAAGAAGGTCTGTGCTGAATTGGGAAATCAAAGCATTCCTGAACGAATTACGCAGTGGAGAAAGTGAAACGAATTTGCTTTACATGGTCGTTGTTTCGCTACTGTTCTTAATCGTCATCCTTAGTGCATTATGGATGATTGTCCCGGCGTTTTATGGCCCGCCTTCCGTGCCCACCCGGATGAACCGTATCCGCAAGGCCTTGGAGTTTGCCAACCTCCAACCTGGCGAGACGATCTATGATCTTGGCGCTGGCGACGGGCGTGTGCTATTGATCGCTGCTGGTGAATTTAATGCCAATGCAGTTGGTGTAGAAGTTGGGCCCGTTCAATGTTTGCTTATAAAATTGCGTGCTCTCGCCAGCGGACATGCCGGTAAGATTCGGGTGAAGTGGGGGAATTATTTCAAGGTAGGCATGAAAGATGCCGATGTGGTTTTTATCTATGCCACGTCGAAAGAGACAAACAAACTTGCTGCGCACTTGAAAGATCAGATGAAGCCGGGTTCTCGATTGGTTTCCATCTCTGCAGATTTCTCTGAGTGGGAGCCTTCTGCCATGGACGATCTGGAGTTGATCTTTCTCTACGCCATGCCGCCCACTGAGGGGGGCACAGCTACATACTTAATGAAGAGATCAAATGCTTCCTGACACCCTGCTGACCATTGATATTGAAATAGCACGTCGATTTATTCTCGGTAAACAAGGGCTATGGCCCGGTCGTCGCTGGCGCGGACTGGAAGGAACTGAGCAAGCCATGCGCACGATGGAATATTTGCAGCTGGACCCATTGCAGATCATCGCACGCAGCCAGGATATTTCCTTATATAGCCGCGTCATCAATTACAAACCCGAATTGTGGGAATCTGCAACTTATAAGCAAAGAAAATTCTTCGATTGGGGTGGCTGGTTGGCGGCACGCCCCAT